>JAICUV010000297.1 GCA_025935655.1 Chloroflexota bacterium
CGCCGTCCCGGTCGCCATAGCGATCGATCCACTCGAGCGCCGCCAGCGCGTTGGGCCACAGCGACCGGACGAGGTCGAGGTCGCCCGTCCAGCGATACGTCTCGTCGAGGAGGATCAGCCAGAGGGGCGTCGAATCGATCGAGCCGTAATACGGTCGATGGGGCAGCTCGCCCGTGCGCGCCAGCTCGCCCGTGCGCAGCTCGTGGAGGATCTTGCCCGGCTCCATGTCGCGCTCGGGGTCGTCCTCGGTGGCCTGGAACGCGGCCAGCGTCTCGAGCGCCTCGATCGCGATCTGCGGCCGCACGGACAGCGTCTGGAACGCGGAGATCAGCGAGTCCCGCCCGAACAGGGTGGTGAACCAGGGCACGCCCGCCGCGAGGTAGCGCTCGTCCGGCCGCGGGCCGTCGTTGACGAGCAGCCGGAGGTCACCCGCGGATCGCGTGATCGCGAGGTTGAACAGCTCGTTGTCCGTCCGGATCTGCGCGAACCCGCGGTTCCACGCGCGATACGAGGCCGCCACGACGTCCTCGTCCACCTGGGGGCGGTCCGGGAACAGGACGGCGGCCGGATCGTCGCGGCCGGGGGCGGGTGCCGGTCGCTCCGTCGTCCAGGCGAGCCAGCGGAGCTCGCGTGCCTCGCCGCTGGCGAGCTCCCAGCGCCACGTCATGCGGATCCAGCCCGCGTTCGCCGAGCCCGCCACGTCCGGGTCGACCGCGCCGACGTCCGTGCACGCCTCGCTGAACGCGAGGTGGGTCCCCATCCGCACGCCGTCCAGGCCGTCGTAGCGGAACGTGACGCGGTCGCGGCGGAGCGCGATCGGCAGCTGCTCGCCGCGCGCGGGGCGGGTCCAGCCACGGACCTCGAAGATGTCCGCCGCGTCGGCCGCCAGCTCGAGCTCGAGCTCCACCTCGCGGGGCTCCTCCTCGTAGTTCACGATCTGGACGCGCTCCTCGAGCAGCGTGCCCGTGAGCAGCCGGTGGCGGCCGATGCCCAGCTTCTGGGTCGCGATGGTGTCCTCGGGGCGGACCTTGTCCTCCATGTTCCGCTCGATGCGCGGGTTGGTGAGCTGGATCGCGCCGTGGTAGTTGCCGCCGGCACTCGCCTGGAGGAGGACGGGCCGCGTCCCGTTGATCCGCAGGATCGAGCACGACAGGCGGCGGGTGTCGCCCTCGTACAGCCCGAGCCCGCGCGAGTCCGGGTGGACGTCGCCGAAGCCGTCGGTCAGGAGGAACAGGTTCCCCTGCTTGAGGACCTGGACCGAGCCGAGGTCGGTCGCCTTGACGATCGGGCGGACGACGGGCTCGAGGAACGTGATCCCCTCAGGGCTTGACGGGGGCGCCGGGAGCTGGGCCATCGTCGGTCTCCGTGAGGTGGCGAAGGCGATCGGCCTGGTCCGCCATGACGAGCGCGTCGATGAGCGGATCGAGCTGGCCCTCGAGGACGCCGGGCACGTTGTGGATCGTGGTGCCGATCCGGTGGTCGGTCACCCGGTTGTCGGGAAAGTTGTAGGTCCGGATCTTCTCCGAGCGGTCGCCCGCCTGGACCATCGTCTTGCGGGCGGCGGAGTCGCGTTCGCGCTGCTTGGCGACCTCGAGGTCCCACAGGCGGCTGCGCAGGACCGCCATCGCCTTGGCCTTGTTCTTGTGCTGGCTCTTCTCGTCCTGGATCTCGACCACGAGCCCGGACGGAAGGTGGGTGATCCGCACCGCGGAGTCCGTGGTGTTGACGGACTGGCCGCCGGGCCCCGACGCGCGCTTGACCTCGATCCGGAGGTCGCGCTCCTCGTCGATCGAGACCTCCAGCTCGTCCGCCTCGGGCAGGACGATGACCGTGGCCGTGCTGGTGTGGATCCGGCCGCTGGACTCCGTCGACGGGACGCGCTGGACGCGGTGGACCCCGCCCTCGAACTTGAACCGGCTGTACGCGCCGTCGCCGGCGATCTCCAGGATCGCCTCCTTGATCCCGCCGATGCCGGTCTCGTTGACGGTCATGACGTCCACGCCGAACCGGTGCTCCTGGGCGTAGCGCATGTACATCCGCAGCAGCTCGTTGGCGAACAGCGCCGCCTCCTCGCCGCCGGCGCCGGCCCGGATCTCGACGATGACGTTGCGGTCGTCGTTGGGGTCACGCGGGATGAGCGAGACCTTGAGGTTCTCGATGAGGTCCGTCTCGCGGGCCTCGAGGGTCGAGATCTCCTCCGCGACCATCGCCTTCATCTCGTCGTCGGCCTCGTGCTCGCGCATGCCGCGCGCGCCGGCGAGCTGCTCGCGGACCTCCTTGAGCTCTCGGTACGCCTCCACGACGGGCTCGAGGCGGGCGAGCTCGCGACCGAGCGTGCGGAGCTTGTTCGGGTCGGTCAGGACCTCGGACGTGCCCAGCTGCGCGGTGACGTCGTCGTACTGGCGGGCGAGGTCCGCGAGCTTGCTGTCCAGGCCGGACTCGGTCATCGGTCGCGGGTCCCGTCAGCCGGCGATCGGCGGATCCGCGGAGACGGGAACCGCCTCGTCGGCGCCGTCGGCGTCCGTCATCGCGCGCACCGCGGCCGCGGTCTCGCCGGGCTCGGGCATGCGGTCCCGGGGCAGGTCCAGCCCGTGGGGCGGGATCGCCTCGCCGTCGGCCCGGAGGGTCTCCTCCATCGCGACGATCGCGACCTCGATCATGTCGTCGGTCGGCTGCTTGGTCGTGATCATCTGGACGAGGATCCCCGGCCACATCACCACCTTGACGATCGGGTTGCTGCGATGCCGCGCGCCGAGGCGCAGCAGCTCGTAGCCCACGGCGGCGATGACCGGGATCAGCAGGATCCGGCTGGCCACCATGACCAGCGGGCTCTGGCGGCCGACGAGGCTGAAGGCGATGATCGAGAGCAGGATCACCACGACGAGGAACTCGGTGCCGCAGCGCGGATGCGCGGTCGGGAAGCGGCGGATCTCGTCCGGGACGAGCGGCTTGTCGGCCTCGAGCGCGTGGATCGTCATGTGCTCGGCGCCGTGGTACTGGAAGACGCGCGAGATGTCCGGCGTGCGGCTGATCAGCGCGAGGTAGCCGATGAAGATCGCGACCCGGACGAGCCCCTCGACGAAGTGCTGGACGAGGTCGTTCTCGATGTTGCCGGCCGTGAACGTGGCCACCACGAGCGGCAGGATGAAGAACAGCCCGATGCCGAGGACCGCGGTGATCCCCAGCATGATCGCGACCGAGCCCTTGCCGATCTCGACGCCCTCGTCCTCGGCCTGGAGGCCCGCGCTGCGGATGAGCCAGCGGGTGCCCATGACGAGCGTCTCGTACAGCACGACGAGCCCGCGCACGAAGGGCCACTTGGCCGCGGGCTTGCCCCGGAAGCCGTTCTCCAGCTGTTCCGTGGCATAGACGATGCGGCCGTCGGGATGACGGAGGGCGACGGCGACGGCATCGCGGCCGCGCATCATGACGCCCTCGATGAGCGCCTGGCCGCCGTAGGTGAAGCGGGGCATTGGGAGAGTCTACCGGGTGCGCTCCGGGCGGCCGATCGCCGGAGTGGTGGGTCGCCGATCTTGCCCGTCGCGCGTGGCGCGTCGCCCTCGCCCTCGCCCGTCGCCCCCGGCCTCGCGCTCGCCTGGCCGCGCGTCGCCCTCACCTACTAGTGACGCGAGTGGTATCCGGGCGCAGCGCCCCATCGCCGATCAGGTACGCGTGTGGGTGGTGGGCGAGGGCGCTGACACGCCGCAGGCACGGATAGCACTCCCGGGGCTGGTAGGTGCATGAAGGCGCAGGCACAACCCACCCGTGTGTTGGCGGCCGTCGGGCGCCTGCCCGGGTGCTGGCACAACCCTCATGCGTAGGTGAACCCTCGTCCGCGGCGATCTCGAGCCAACACTCGCTCCAGGCGTACCTGCACCCTC
>JAICUV010000269.1 GCA_025935655.1 Chloroflexota bacterium
GGCCGGTTGACGACGAACTCGGCCGCGTCGTCTCCCCACCGCAGCGGGTCGCGGTTGGCGGCCGCGTTGACGGCGATCACGCGCTCCCCCTCCCGCACGGACACGCCCTCGATCTCGCAGTCCTGCGTCGCGCGGCGCGCCCGGAGGTGCACCACCGTCGTGTGGCGCAGGATCTCCTCGAGGAACGGGTTGAGGGCCGGGCAGGACGCCGTCCAGGCCGCGCGCTCGTCGGCGGGCACGTCGAGCAGGCGGTGGACCGCGTTGCACAGGAGGAAGGCCGTCGTCTCGGAGCCGCCCTCGAACAGGAACTTCGCGTTGTCCAGGACGTCGCGCTCGCCCCAGTCCGGGAAGCGCTCTCGGCCCGCCGCCCAGAGCAGCGAGATCGTGTCGTCGCGGGGGTGGTCCCGCCGGTCGCGGACCGTGTCCAGGAGGGCGGGCTCGAGCGCCTTCGACGCCTCGATCGCGGCGTCGAGGATCGCGGGGTCCTCGCCGTACGAGTGGCGCCAGGCCAGCACCGTCTCCATCCACGTCCGCGCCTGGTCGAGCGTCCGGAGGTCGGCCGGCGGGAGCCCCAGGACCTCCGCGATGACGGAGATCGGCAGCAGGCGCGCGAAGTCCGCGTACAGCTCCAGGTCCTCGCGGGCCGCCAGCCCGGCGAGCCTCGCCGCGACGAGGGGCCGGACGAGCCCCGGGCCATACGGGCGGACGGGTTCCGGGCGCCAGGAGTGCGAGACCGGCCGGTGGATCGCGTCGTGGTCGTCGCCGGTGAGGGACCGGAAGTCGCGCCGGCCGACGATCTGCTCCGCACCGGGCAGCCCGAACGTCGGCTCCGCGAACAGGTCCTCGCGCCGCTCGACGAACGTGCAGCCCGCGTGGGTGAGCACGAGCCATGCGCGCATCCCCTCGTCCCACACGACGGGGCCCGTCGCCCGGAGCCGCTCGTACAGCGGATACGGGTCCACGTCGCGGTAGTCGGCGAGCGTTTCCGCCGCCGTCGGCCGGGTGGTCACGGTCGAGCTCATACGATCAGGGCCTCGATCCCCAGGTGGCGCGCGACCGCGGTCACGTCGCCGGACAGGTCGCCCGGCGTCGCCGAGCTGTGGTGGTTGACGCCGGCGCTGGCCCAGCGGGCCCACGCCGCCTCGACGGGCCCGTCCCGGAAGCGGAACGCGCCGTTGACGGTGCCGGTCTCCGGAAACCGCCGCTGCGTGAGCTCGCCGCGCGCCGCGACGAGCCGGAACCCGCCCCGGGCGTCCGGGTGGGGCGTGAACCCGACGAGCGTCGCGGGGCCGGCCGCCGGCTCCAGCACCGCGCACACCCCGCAGTGCGGGTCCTTGCCGCAGAACCAGCCGTTGCGCCGCAGCCGCGGCCGCTCGCCCGGCGCGAGCCACGCGAGGTCGTGCTCGCCGCTGTTGGCGATGACCACCTCGCCCGTCTCGTAGTCGATGGCCTCGATCTCGTGGTACACGGCCGCGCCGCCGAGGCGCTTCGTCACCAGCATCGCCACCGAGGTCAGGATGTCGCCGGTGCACGTCCACGGGACGCCGGCGCTGGTCGACCGGCCGAGGGCCCAGCAGGGCGCGATGCCGATCGGCTCGCCGAACCGGAACTGGGGCACGTGGCAGTTGAACGCGCCGGCGTCGAGCGCATGCTCGGCGACGAGGTCCTCGAGCGCGAGGGCGGCCCGTAGCGAGCGCGCCAGGCTCTCGCCGGCGTCCACGTCGTCCTCGAAGGTCCAGCCCGCCCGGACCTCGGCGTCCAGCGCCGCGACGCGCGCCCCGCCGACGGCCCGGTAGCGGTCGACCAGCTCGTCTGGATCGATGCGCACGACCTCGATCCCGGTCCCGGCGCGCAGCTCCTCGTCCGGGACGTCGACGTGGAGGTAGCCGTCCACCGGGACGCCGACCCGGCCGATCCGCGCGCGGCGGATGCCCCGGGCGACCGCCGCGAGCCGCAAGGCGTCGCGCGCCCGCGCGAGGGTCGCGTCGTCCGACAGCCGCCCGAGGAGCAGCTCGAACGGCACGCCGCGTCGGCCGAGGATGTTGGACAGCATCGGCGCCCCGACCGTGGCGCCCTGGGTCGTGATCCCGCCGTGGTCGAAGGCCCCGTCGACGAGCCCGGTCTCGTGGAGCGCCCACACGACGACCGGGACGCCGGCGAGCGCCTCGATCAGCGCGAGCGCGTACGCGGACGGGGCCGCCATCGTCTGGACCACGAGCAGTGCGTCGACGCCCGCGGCGGCGAACCCGGGCGCGAGCGCCGCCGCCTCCGCCGCCGAGGCGAAGTCGGCCACCCCGGCGACCTCGAACCCGTGGCCGAGCGCCGTGGCGACGCGACGGGCGAGCGCGAGGCGATCCGCGCGGAACGTCGGGCCGGCGGTGTGCTCCCAGAGCGTCCAGTACGGGTGGACGACGGCGATGCGGGGACGGTCGTGGGCCACGCGGGTCAGCCGGGCCGGTCAGTCGTTGTGGTAGATCTCGTCCGCGACCAGCAGGTTGCCGTCCGCGTCGGTGATCGTGGTGATGATCCCCTCGAACGCCGTGCCCCAGCGTGCGTTGACCTCGGTGGCGCCCATCTTCGCGAAGCACGTCGCCATGTCGGGGTAGAACTCGCCGTAGTACACGACGTGCGCGCCGCGGCGGAAGCCGCAGTAGTTCCGGAAGCCCGTCTCCTCCAGGGCGGCGAGCATGTCCGGCCACGCGTTCGCGTGGAGCGCCTCGTAGTCCGCGGCACGCTCCGGGTCGATGACCAGGCTGAAGCAGCCGCGCTCGAACGGACCGTCGATCGGCGGCCCGTCGGAGCGGAACACCTGGTCGTAGGTGATCGCCTTGCCGTTTGCGTCCGCCGCCTCGGCGATCACGTCCCGGAAGAAGCGGTTCCACTTCTGGTTGTACGGCTTCGGGCCGTGGGTGCTCCAGGCCGTCGCCGCGTCCGGCTCGCACTCCGCGTAGTACCAGACGTCCGTCCCGCGCCGGAACCCGCTGAAGTTCCGGATCCCCGAGGCCTGGATCTCCTCGACGAGCTCGGGCCAGATCTCCGCGTGGCGCTTGTCGTACTCCGCCTCGGTGCCGGGGAAGATGCGCAGGTACATCAGCTGGCGTTCCATCGGGGCCTCCACGGGACGGTCGGTGGCGCAGGGCGCGGGCGTTGGGCGGATCGTAGCGCGGCGCTGCAATCGTTGCCAGCCCGCCGTGCACGGGGCGGTACGATGACCTCGATGGGCAGGGGCAGCAACACCGCGATCGGGACCGCGTGCGCGGTCGTCGGCGCCAGCCTGTTCGGCATGCTGGGGCCGCTCGCCCGGTTCGGGGCCGAGGCCGGCGTGGACGGCGTCGCGTTCACGGCCTGGCGCGCCGCGATGGGCATCCTGTTCCTGCTCGTCCTGGTTGCCGTCCGCCGCGGCTTCCGATCGTCGATGGCGTCGATCCGCGCGCTGTCGCCACGCGGCCGCGCGTCGCTGCTGCTCGCGGGCGTCATGGGCCTCACGCTCAACGCCTCGATCTTCACGGCGTTCGGCCTGATCCCGATCGCGCTCGCCCTCATGCTGTTCTACACGTACCCGGCCGGCGTGGTCGTGGTCGACGTGGCGATGGGGCACGAGCGGATCACGCGCTCGCGGCTGGCCGCCCTCGGGCTCTCGTCGCTCGGGGTCGTGCTCGTCCTCCTCGGCGGGGCGGACGCGGGCGCGGGCTTCGTCGTGAACCCGCTGGGGATCGTCCTCGGGTTCACGGCCGCCGCGAGCCAGGTCGTGTTCGTGACGATCAGCCGGCACGGGTACCGCTCCGTCCCGGCCGATGCCGCGACGATCGCGAACATCGGCGTGTCGCTCGTCGGTGCCACCCTGATCGCGCTGGTCGTCGGCCAGGGCGCCGGGCTCGCGCGGCCGTTCCAGTCGTTCGACCCGTGGCCGATCCTCGTCCTCGCCGGCGTCGTGGCCGCCGGCCTCTCGTCCCTGCTGTTCCTCACGGCGATCCGCCTGCTGGGCGGCACCCGGACGGGGATCCTCATGCTCCTCGAGCCGGTGGTCGGCGCGATCCTCGCCGGGCTCGTGCTGGGCGAAGGGCTCGCGCCGCTCCAGCTCGTCGGTGGCGGCCTCGTGCTCCTCGGGGCCTTCGTGCTCCAGGTGCGGTCCGACCCGGACCACGAGCCGGTCGTGGAGGCGGGCGCGAGCCCGGTCGCCTAGACCTCGCGACCCCGGCGTCGCCCGCGCTCACGCGAACGCGATGATCGCGACGCCGACGAACGCGATCAGCGCGCCGACGAACAGCCCCACCGTGGGCCGGCGGCGATGCATCGCGGCGTCGTACGCGAACACGAACAGCGGCCCGGTCGCGACCATCGTCTGCACGACGGCCGGGTTGCCGCCCTGGACGCCCAGCAGCACGAGCGTGAGGTGGAGCGTGATCGCGACGGCGCGGGGCAGGAA
>JAICUV010000022.1 GCA_025935655.1 Chloroflexota bacterium
GACCAGGATGGCGAGAAGGCCGTCCGCTGGGACGGGCGACGGGTGACGTTCACCGGTCCGTGGGCCGCGGGCCCGCTCCAGAAGGTCATCGTGGCGGTGCTCGCGCTGCGGATGGAGGACGTCGGGCTCCACCCGAGCCACAGCGCCGCGGTCAACTACCGCGGCAGGACGTTCCTGTTCCTGGGCGGCGAGTCGAACCACGGCAAGTCGATGGGGCTGATCGAGGCCGGCGTCCGCGGCGCGCTCCAGGTCGCGTCGGAGACCACCGTCATCGACGAGGCCGGCCGGGCCGTGATGGGCTCCGTGGACGCGTTCCTCGTGAAGCGGACGGAGGGCACCGAGCGGTCCGACAAGGCCGCGCCCAACAAGGGCGTCGAGAAGTTCTGGGGCCAGATGCCGACCTGGTCGATGTGGCAGGGCGAGGCGCCGGACATCGACCTCGTGATCGTCCCCGCCATCGACGGCAACTTCGACCCCGCCACCAACGAGCTCATCCCGTTCGAGCGCCAGTTCCAGTTCCTCCACTCGCTCCAGAACTACTTCCTCACCAACGAGCTGCTGGCGCCGGGCCACGCGATGCCGCTCCTCGACACGGACGCCCTCCGCGCCCGGCGCGCCGCATTCGTGGAGCGGTTCTGCGAGCGCCCGTTCTTCTTCATCCGCGCGGCCACGCCCCAGGTCCTGATGGACGAGGTCGACCGCATCCTCTAGCGGCAGGGACCATGCAGCCGTTCGCCTACGCCCGACCGGAGACGCTGGCCGAGGTCGTCGCCCTCCTCGAGCGGCACGGCCCCGGCGCCCGGCTGCTCGCCGGCGGGACGGACCTCGTGATCAACCTGCGCGACGGGCGGTTCCGGCCGGAGGTGGTGATCGACGTCAAGCGGGTGCCGGAGCTGGCGCCCGGGATCCGGGCGGGCGACGGTGGCGTGCTCGTCATCGGCGCGACCACGACGATGACCCAGCTCGCCGCGCACCCGGTGATCCGCCGCGACCTCGCCGCGCTGGCCGACGGGGCCGCGGTCGTGGGCTCGGTCCAGATCCGCAACCGGGCGACCGTCGCCGGGAACATCTGCAACGCGTCCCCGGCCGCGGACACCGCGCCGGCCCTGCTCGTCCACGGGGCGATCGTGGTGGCGACGGGGCCGGACGGCGACCGGCGCATCCCCCTCGACGCGTTCTTCGTCCGCTCCGGCGTCACGACGCTGGGGCCCGCGGAGCTCGTCCGCGCGATCGAGATCCCGGCCCCCGGCTCGCGCATCGCGAGCGCCCACCAGCGACGGACGCGGCGGCGCGGCCATGACCTCGCGTCGGTCACGGTCGCGTGTGGCGTGGACGCCGCCGGGCTCGTCCGGGTCGCCTTCGGCAGCGTCGGGCCGCGGCCGCTCCTCCGGGTGGACGAGACGGGCGCGCTCGGGGACCCCGAGGCCACCGACGAGGCGCGCGCCGCGGCGTTCGAAGCGATCTTCGCGGACGCGACGCCGTCCGCGACGTCGATGCGCGCCGGGGCCGAGTACCGCCTGGCCATGCTCCGTGTCCTCGGCCGGCGGGCGCTCGAGGCGGCGCTCGGCCGCATGGACGCAGGGGCCGCCGCGTGATCGCGACGATGCTGATCGAGCTGGTCGTCAACGGCGCGCCGCGCGCCGTCCCGGTGGAACCCCATCACACGCTGCTCGAGGTCCTTCGCGACGACCTGGGGCTCACGGGGACGAAGGAGTGCTGCCTCGTGGGCGAGTGCGGCGCGTGCACGGTCCTCCTCGACGGGCGGAGCGTCGACGCCTGTCTCGTGCTCGCCGTGGAGGCGGACGGGCTCGAGGTCCGGACGGTGGAGGGCCTCGCGCGCCCGGACGGCACGCTGTCCGCGCTCCAGGCCGCGTTCCTCGACAAGGGGGCCGTCCAGTGCGGCTTCTGCATCCCGGGCCAGCTCGTCTCCGCGCAGGCGCTGCTCGACGAGCACCCCCACCCGTCGCGCGCCGAGATCGAGGAGGGGCTCGCGGGCAACCTCTGCCGCTGCGCGTGTTACGAGCAGATCTTCGAGGCCGTCGAGGCGACCGCGGCCGGCGAGGCGTCCGACACCGACTCGGCACCGCTCGCGCACGCCGCGGGCCCGGCGGACTCCGGCGCGCGCTCCGTCGAGGAAGGGCTGGACCAGTGACCGCGCCGGGCCGCGTCGGCGAGTCGCCCAACCGCGTGGGCGGGATCGGGCGGGTCACCGGCGCCCAGCAGTACCTCGCCGACCTGCGCGTGGATGCCCTCCACGCGAAGCTCGTCACGCTCGATGTCGCGCGGGCCCGGATCCGCGGCGTCGACGCGTCTGCGGCACTGGCGCTGCCCGGTGTCCGGCTGGTCATGACGGCCGCGGACCTGCCGCAGCCCGTACCGCGGTTCGGGCCCCAGCGCGAGGACCGCCCCGTCCTCGCGACCGGCGAGACCACGTATCACGGGGAGCCGGTCGCGCTCGTCGTCGCGGACACGAAGGACCTCGCGGAGCGGGCCGCGGCGCTCGTCCGCGTGGACCACGAGCCGCTCCCCGCCGTGTTCACGCTCGAGGGCGCGCTCGCCCCGGACGCGCCGCTCGTGCAGGACCCCGCGACGCGGCCCGGCGACCCGCTGGCGCACACGAACGTGCTCAAGGAGCACCGGGTGGGCTGGGGGGACGTCGACGCCGAGGCGGCCCACGCCCACGTCACCGTCGAGGGCACCTGGACCTTCCCGATGGTCACCCAGTTCGCCATCGAGCCGCACGCGTTCATGGCCGCGCCCGATGGCGATGGGATCGCGGTGTGGAGCACGATCCAGCACCCCAACTGGCTCCAGCGGGTCATCGCCGGGATGCTCCGGATGCCGCTGTCGAAGGTCCGCGTCTACGCCCCGGACCCGGGCGGCGGCTTCGGCGGCAAGCAGCACGCGAAGTACGAGCCCGCCGTCGCCTTCGCGGCGCTGCGGCTGGGGCGTCCCGTGCGCCTCGTCCTGACCCTCGAGGAGACATTCCAGGCGGTGCGGCGGGCGGCCTGCGAGACGCGTGTGCGTGCCGGCCTCGCACAGGACGGCCGGATCCTGTTCCTGGACATCGCGGCGGACTACCTCATCGGCGCGTACACCGACATCGCGGACCGCGTCGTGGGCAAGGGCTCGTACCCGGCCGCGGGGCCCTACAACGTGGCGGCGGTCCGGATCCTCGCCCGGTCCGTGCTCTCGCACACGGTGCCGTCCACGGCCTTCCGAGGGTTCGGCAACCCGCAGGTCAACTGGGCCGTGGAGAGCGCGCTCGACGAGGGCGCGCGGGCGCTCGGCATGGACCCCCTCGCGCTGCGGCTGCGCAACCTCGCCCGGCGGGGCGACCGGTTCATCCCGTTCGACACCCCGTGTGACGGCGACTGGGCGGACGTCGTCCGGGTCGCCGCGGAGCGGGCGGGGTGGGGGACGCCCCTCCCCGACGGGCACGGGCGCGGGATCGCGTTCGGGATCAAGTCGGGCCCCACCACCGGTCTCTCGTATTCGATCGTGCGGCTGCTGGCGGACGGCTCCGTCGTCGTGTATGCCGGGACCTCCGACATGGGGCAGGGCGCCCGGACCGTGCTGGCCCAGGTGGCGGCCCACGAGCTGGGCGTGCCCCTGGACTGGGTCACGGTCGTGATGGGGGACACGGCGATCGTCCCGTACGACCAGCAGACGTCCGCGTCGCGCTCGACCGTGCTGATGGGCAACGCGGTGCTCGACGCGTGCCGGAAGGTCCAGGCACAGCTCGCGGCGATGGCCGCCCGCCTGCACGGCGTCGACGAGGCCGGCGTCAGCGTCGACGCGGGCGTCGTGCGGCTCCCCGACGGACGCGAGCTCACGCCGCTCGAGGTCCTGAAGCCCGGGCTGGGCCGGTTGGGCGGGGAGCTCACGGGCGTCGGCGAGTCGCGCAAGGACGCGGAGCCGGACCACCCGCTGGGCGGCGCGCCCGCGTTCTTCGAGTTCAACTGCACGGTCATCGAGGCGCACGTGGACGAGGAGACGGGCGACATCACGATCGACCGCCACGTGACGGCGAGCGACGTGGGCAAGGCGCTCAACCCGCTCCAGGTCCGGATGCAGGACGAGGGCGCGGCGATCATGGGCCTGGGCCACACGCTCATGGAGCAGTACCTGTTCGACGACACCGGCCGGATTCGGAACCTCGGCGCGATCGACTACCGGATCCCGACCTCGATGGACCTGCCGATCTCGCTCGAGAGCGAGGCCGTGGAGCACGAGGACGGTCCCGGGCCGTACGGCGCGAAGGGCATGAGCGAGGGTGCGCTGCTGTGCGTCGCGCCGGCGGTCGCCGCCGCCGTCCAGCAGGCCACGGGCGCCACCATCCGGGCGCTGCCACTCTCGCCCGAGCGGGTGTGGCACGCGCTCCAGGCACGGAGGGCCGACGCCCGGTGACCCTGGTCTACGCGTCCGACCATCGCCACGACCTGGATCCGGCGGCGATCACGCTCCTCCTCGGCGGCAAGGCCGCCAACCTCGCGACGATGGCGGGGGAGCTCGGGCTGCCCGTCCCCCCGGCGTTCACGATCACGACCGAGGCGTGCAACGCCTACCTCGCGTCGGGCTGGCCCGTCGGGCTGGACGAGGAGCTGCGCGGGCACATGGCGCGGCTCGAGGCGCGCGTCGGACGGCGGTTCGGCGATCCGGCGGACCCCCTGCTCGTGTCCGTCCGCTCGGGGGCGCCGCGGTCGATGCCCGGGATGATGGACACGATCCTGAACCTCGGCCTCACCGACGTCACCGAGGCGGGCCTCGCGGCGGCGTCCGGCGACCCGGCGTTCGCGCGCGACTGCCACGAGCGGCTGCGAGCCACGTACCGCGCCGTCGTGGGCGTCGAGTCCCTCCCCGACGACCCGTGGCTCCAGCTGCGGGGCGCCATCGAGGCCGTGTTCTGGTCCTGGAACAGCGAGCGGGCGCGCGCCTACCGCGCCGTCGAGGGGATCAGCGACACCCTGGGCACCGGCGTGACGGTCCAGGCCATGGTGTTCGGCAACCTCGGGTCGGAGTCCGGGACCGGCGTCCTGTTCACGCGCAACCCGGCGACCGGCGAGCACCAGCTCTACGGCGACGTGCTGTTCGATGCCCAGGGCGAGGACGTCGTCTCGGGGACGCACGCCACGGCGCCCGTCGCATCGCTCGGGGAGCGGCTGCCCGTCGTCGCCGCCGAGCTCCGGCGGTACGCGGACGTCCTCGAGCGCCAGTACCGCGACTGCTGCGACATCGAGTTCACGATCGAGCGCGGCCGGCTGTGGCTGCTCCAGGTCCGGGTGGGCAAGCGGACGCCGCAGGCCGCGCTGCGGATGGCGGTCGAGATGGCCGAGGACCCGGCGTTCCCGCTGACGCGCGAGGAAGCCGTCGCGCGCGTCGCCTCGATCCTCGCCGACCCGCCGACGACCGTGGTGGACCGCGGCGCCACGGGTCCCGCGCTCACGCGCGGGCTGGGCGTCTCGCCCGGCCTCGTGTCGGGGCAGATCCGGCTCTCGGCCGGCGACGCGATCGCGGCCGCGGACCGGGGAGCGGACGTCATCCTCGTCAGGCCGGAGACGTCCCCGGACGACGTCGCGGGCATGGACCGGGCCCGCGGGATCCTCACGGCCACGGGAGGCTTCGCGAGCCACGCCGCGGTCGTCGCGCGCGGCTGGGGCAAGCCCGCGGTCGTCGGGGCGGGCGAGATCGTGATCGGTGCGGGGCGGGTGCAGATCGGGACCCGGGAGCTCGCCGAAGGCGACGTCATCTCGATCGACGGGTCCACGGGCGACGTGTACGAGGGCGTCCGGGCGGGGGTGGCGGTCGTGGTGCCCGAGGCACGGACGCTGCTCGGCTGGGCGCGCGACGCGGGCATCCCGATCGGCGATGCCGAGGCAGGCGCGACGACGGCTGTCACCGACGCCGTCGAGGGCACGCGTGACGAGGGCGACGCGCTCCGCACACTCGCGGTCAAGGGCTATGCCACGCCGGATGCCATCGCGGCGGCGATCCGCTCCCCGCTCGACATCGCGCAGGGCCTCCTCGACGGGCTCATCGCCGGCGGGCTCGCAGAGCCCGGC
Organism: Chloroflexota bacterium; assembly: GCA_025935655.1. Taxonomy (GTDB): domain Bacteria; phylum Chloroflexota; class Limnocylindria; order Limnocylindrales; family CSP1-4; genus CAIXZV01. The sequence continues at coordinate 6,063 of JAICUV010000022.1, forward strand.
GCAGGCGCGTTCCGCCTCACGGACGCCGGCAGGGCGCGCGCCGCGGAGCTCCTCGCCGGCGACGCGGCGGCCTGGGGCGGGACGAGCGCCGCCGCGGCACTCGACGCGTTCCTCGACCTCGACCGGCGGATGAAGGCCATCGTCACCGCGTGGCAGGTCCGCGAGGTCGACGGCGCGCAGGTGGCGAACGACCACGCCGACGCGGCGTACGACCGGGGCGTGCTGGACGATCTCGCCGCCCTCCACGCCGACGCCGCGGGCTGGCTCGCGGCCCTCGACGGCGCGCCGCGTCGGATCGCCTGGTACGGAGACCGGCTCGCCGCGGCGGCCGAGCAGGCGGCGGCAGGCAACGGGAAGTTCGTCGCCTCGCCACGCGTGGACAGCTACCACGGCGCCTGGTTCGAGCTCCACGAGGACCTCATCCGCCTGGCCGGGCGCACCCGCGAGGACGAGGTGGCGGCCGGCCGCGCCTGAGCGCCGCCCGGTGGTCCGTCAGGGGCGCGGGTGGTCCGTGCCCACCGACGCGAGCCACGCGTCCACGTCGCCTGGCAGGTGCGCGTCGTAGACGCGTGCCTCGGAAGCCGCGGCCGGGTCGTCCTCCGTCGCCCGAGCCTCCGCGGGCTCGGTCAGCACGACCGCCGCCCCGAGGTCGCCCTCCGGCGGGATCCGCGCCAGCGAGACGACGCCGCCCCGCCACGTGTCGACGTTGAGCGCGTGGCCGCCGTGCGCGGCCGATGCCCGCTCCACGGGCGTGTGGCCGTAGACGACGCGCGCGATGCCGGCCTCGCGGTACGCGGCCCAGCCCGCGCCGTCCGGGAAGGGCTCCGCCGCCTCGAAGAACCCGCGCCGGATCCAGAGCCGCTCCGCCCCCTGCCCGAACGCCTCGAGCGACAGGCCGGGAACCGGTCCGCCGTGCACCAACAGCACGTCCCGCCAGCGCGCGTACGGGGCGAACGACCACAGCGCGGGCTCGAAGTCGGGCGCGAGGGCGTCGAGACGGGCCCGGATCGCCTCGGCCGAAAGGCCCGTCCACTCGCCGGGCGCCATGCCCGCGGAGAGGAAGGTCGCGCCGCCGCCGAACGCGAGGAGCGCCCGGAACAGCCGGTCCTGGCCCGCCAGCCCGCCGAGCACCTGCATCTCGTGGTTGCCCTCCAGCAGCGCGACAAGGCCGCCGGCCTGGGCCGCCTGGGCGCGGAGGGAGACCAGCCGCCGGACGAGCCCCACCGAGTCCGGTCCGCGGTCGACGACGTCCCCGGTCACGACGAGCGCGCTCCCGGGCGGCGCCACCCACCGGCCGGCGCCGTCGCTCAGGCCCGCACGCGCGAGCAGCCGGTCCACGGCGCCGCGCTGGCCGTGGAGGTCGCTCGCAGCCCACACGGTGAACCCGTCGGGGACCTGGATCGGCGGGACGTCGCTGGCGGCCATCGACGATGGAGGCTACACCCGGTCGCGGCCCGACCGCCTGTCTATACTGGTCGGCGTGAAGCAGCCCCAGCACGGCCGACGACACCTCGGCCTGGACCTCGGCGGCACGAACACGAAGTGGGCGGTCGTCGAGCACGACGGCGGCCACTGGCGGACGCTCGCGACGGGGCAGGGAGTCACCCCGGCGAAGGACGGCCCCGACGCCGTGGTCGGGCGGCTCGCGTCGATGGGCGCGGAGGTCGTGGCGGCGTGGCCCGGCGTGACATCGGTCGGCATCGGCGTCCCCGGCCTCTACGATCCCGCGACCGGGTCCACCAGGTTCCTGGTCAACGTTCCCGGGGCGTGGGCCGGCCGACCGGTCGCGAGGCCCGTGGGCGATGCCCTCGGCCTGCCGGCCTTCCTCATCAACGACGCCCGTGCGTTCGGGCTCGCGGAGCTCCGCCTCGGCGCCGGCCGTGGGGCGCGGTCGATGGTGGGCCTCACGCTCGGGACCGGCGTCGGCGGCGTCATCGCGGTCGACGGCCGCATCCACCAGGGCCACGACGGCACGGCGGGAGAGGTGGGTCACCAGACGATCGATCCCGACGGGCCATGGTGCGGCTGCGGCAACCGCGGCTGTGTCGAGGCGTACGCCCGCGCGGACCAGCTCGCGCTCGCCTGCGGGACCCCGACGGCGGAGGAGGCCGTGACCCGCGCACGGGCCGGCGACGAGCGGGCGCTCGACGGGCTCGCCCAGGTCGGCCGCTACCTCGGCATCGGGATCGCGAACATGATCACGGTCATCTCACCCGACACCATCGTCATCGGCGGGGGCGTCGCGGCGGCTGGCGACCTCCTGTTCGACCCGATCCGCGCGGAGCTCGCGCGCCGGGTCCGCACCACCTCGCTCGACGACGTGACGATCGTCGCCGCCGCGCTCGGGACCTGGGCAGGGGCGATCGGTGCGGCCGTCCACGGCGCCGAACGGGCGGCGGAGCAGGCCGTCGACGGGTCGCCCGCATGACACTGGAGCGCTACGTCCCGCACTGGCGGCGCATCGAGCAGGCCCTCCGTGAGCGGATCGCCGGCCTCGCTCCGGGGGACCCGCTGCCGTCCGACGCGGAGCTGTGCGCGGAGTTCGGGGTCAGCCGCATGACCGCGCGCAACGCCATGCAGCGCCTCGCGGACGACGGGCTCGTGATGCGCGTCCCGGGCCGCGGCAGCTTCGTGGCCGAGCCCCCGGCCCACCGCCGCGCCGACCGGCTGCTCACGTTCTCGCGCGAGATGGAGCGCCGCGGCCGCCGACCGACGTCCCGGGTCCTCGACCGGGAGATCCGCCCCGCCACGCTCCAGGAGGCGACGGCGCTCGGCGTGGCACAGGGCGAGCCCGTCGTCGCGCTCCGCCGCCTGCGGCTCGCGGACGACGAGCCCATCGCGATCGAGACGGCCGTGCTCGTCCGTGGCACCGGGCCGGCGGTGCTGGGCGCGGACCTGGAGCAGGGGTCGCTCCACGACGCGCTGGCGGGTGGCGGCTACCACCTCCGACGCGGCATCGCGACGATCGCCGCGGCGCCCGCCACCCACGAGGACGCGAAGCTGCTGGGCCTCGCGAAGGGCGACGCGCTGCTGGTTGAGCGGCGCGTGATCATGGATGCCGCGGGCCACCGGATCGAGTCGACGGAGAGCCGCTACCCGGCGGACCGCTACGCGCTGGACATCCAGTTCGACGTCGAGCAGGACGGCGGGGCCTGATCGTGGCGACCGAGCTGCGCGGCCGGCTGGTGCTGGCGGACGGGGTCGTGCCGGGCCGGCTCGTGATCGAGGACGGCTGGCTGCGGGCCGTGGACCCCGATCCGGCGGACGCGACGGCCGCCGGGGGCCCGATCCTCGCGCCCGGGTTCATCGACGTCCACGTCCACGGCTGGGGCGGCCACGACGCCACGGGCGACGCGGCGGCGCTCGATGGGATGGCGCGGGCGCTGCTCCGGCAGGGGGTCACGACGTTCCTCCCGACCGCGCCCACGCTCGCCGAGGACCAGCTGCCCGGGTTCGCGGACCGGGTGCGGTCCTGGATGCCCCACGCCCCGGCCGACGGGGCGGAGCCGCTCGGGTTCAACCTCGAGGGGCCGTTCCTCGCGCCGTCGCGCAAGGGCGCGCACGACCCCGCGCTGCTGCGTGCGCCGGCCGCCTTCACGGACGACCAGGTGTCGGCGCTCCTCGACGGGCTCCGCGTCATGACGATCGCGCCCGAGCTGCCGGGCGCCATCGAGCTCATCCGGAAGCTGGCGGCGCTCGGCATCGCGGCCTCGATGGGTCACTCCGCGGCGACGCTCGAGGAGGCGCGGGCCGGCTACCTCGCCGGCGCCGTGACGACGACCCACCTGTTCAACGCGATGACCGGCGTCGACCACCGGCAGCCGGGCCTCGCGGTGGCCGCGCTCGCGGACGACGCCGTCTACGTGGAGCTGATCGCGGACCGGAACCACGTGCACCCCGCGCTGTGGCCGCTCGTCCTCCGCACCAAGCCCGCGGACCGGCTCGTGCTGGTGTCGGACGCGCTGCCCCTGGCCGGGATGCCGGACGGGCCGGGCTGGATCGGCGGGCTCGCGTGCGAGGTGCGCGACGGCAGGGCGACGCTCGCCGGCACGGACACGCTCGCGGGCTCGGTCATCGCGCTCGACACCGCGGTCCGCAACCTCGTCGACGAGGGGACGGAGCTCGCGGCCGCGGTGCTGGCGGCGTCGGCGAACCCGGCGTCGCTCCTCGGCGCGACGGACCGCGGCCGGCTCGAACCGGGCCGCCGTGCGCACGTGGTGGAGCTGGACGACGCGTTGCGCGTCCGACGGGTCACGCGTGGAGACGGCTGGATCGAGGGCGCCGGGCGCGCCTGAGCCCGGACAGTGCTCCGTTCCGTGGGAGCGCGATGGCGCCCCGGGGCGTCAGCGGCGGCGCGGGCGCCGGGTGGCCGTCAGCGCGATGGTCGCGCCGATGAACGCGACGAGGCCGGCGACGAGCAGCAGCGAGCCGTTGCCGGCGCCGCCCGCCGGCGCCGCGATCGCGTCCGTGGCCGGCGGCGTCGTCCCGGGCTTGGCCGGCTTGTCGGGCTTGCCCGTCGCGCTGCAGACCTTGCCGCTGAGCTCCTTGTCGAGGACGAGCGCCACGGGGTCCACCTGGCCCTCGGCCGGGATCGTGGCCTGGAGCTGGCCGCTGGTGGTCGTGGTGGTGATGCAGCCGTCCGCGTCAGGCTCCGACGTCGTGGCGGGGCCCGTGCCGTTGACCTCGAGGACCGCGCCCGGGTCGACGTCAACCTGGATCGACCACGCGCCGTTCGCGTCCGACGTCGTCGACAGGATCTGGTCCGTGCCCTGGACGAGGATCGTGACCTCGGCGCCCGCGACCGGGGCGCCGCCCTTGTCGGTCACGGTGCCGCCCACGTCGTAGGTCGCGGCGAGCGCCGTGGCCGGCAGCACGAGGACGAGCGCGATCGCCAGCGCGGCGATCAGGCGGAGACGGGACATGGGGTGGAGGGCCTCCCGGCGGTGACGTTGTGCGTGCACGGTAGTACGTTCGGCGACGGCCCACAACGGATGGGCCATGACTACGGTGCGCCTCGGCACCGATCGGCCGCAATGCGCACGAGTGCCTATTGCGCGGGCGCCGACCCGGGCTCGCTCACGCTCCACCCGCCGTCCACGGTCACGACCTGGCCGGTGACCATCCGCGCGTCGTCCGAGAGGAGGTGGAGCGCGACGGCGGTGACCGCCTCGGTGTCGATCGGCCCCGCGGCCAGCGGCTGCTTCGCCCGGAGGTAGCCCACGATCCGCGGGTCGTCCTGCGCGCGCCGGCTCATCGGCGTGGCGATGAGCGACGGGGCGATGGCGTTGATCCGGATCCCCTGCGCGGCGTACGTGGCCGCGGTTGACCGCGTGAGCCCGTCGATCGCGCCCTTGCTGGCTGCGTACCCGTGGGTCCCGAAGAACTCGGGCGCCGGGTGGTCCGCGAGGACGCTCGACATGAGCAGGATCGCGCCGCGGGCGCCGTTCGCGTCCGGCTCCTGGCGGAGCATCCGCTGCACGGCCGCGCGGGCCACGAGGAACTGGCTCGTGGCGTTCGTGCCCATGACGGTCTCCCAGCCCTCGAGCGTCGCCTCGTGGAGCGGGCCGTCGCCGAACCGGCGGCCGCTGATCCCCGCGACGCTGTACACGGCGTCGAGCCGCCGCCGCTGGCGGTCGAAGGCCGCGAAGGCGCGGGTCACGTCCGGCTCGCGACGGAGGTCGGCCGCGTGCCAGGCGCACGTCCCGCCGGCCGCCCCGATCCCCGCGGCGAGCTCGGCGAGGTGGGTCGCCGTCCGGGACACCGCGAACACGGCCCCGCCCTCGGCCGCGATGGCCCTGGCCGCCGAGGCCGCCATGCCGGTGGAGCCCGTGACCAGCACGGTGCGGCCCGCGAACCTGCCTCGCCCGCCCTCGCCCGTCACCGCTCGCGCCTCCGCTTCGTCCCCGCCGTGTCCCGGCCCACGTTACGCCGCCGCATCCGCGGGGACGGGCTCCAGGAGCGCGTCGGCCGCCCGCAACCCGTCACGGAGCAGCTCCGCGGGGATCGCCCGGGGGGTCGCACCGACGGATGCCGCGAGGACGGCCGCGGTGCCGGCCGCCTGGCCCATCGCCATGCACGTCGCCATCGACCGCGCCGACGCATGCGCGTCGTGGGTCGCCGAGAAGCAGCGGCCGGCCACGAGGAGGCCCTCGATGCCCGCCGGCAGCAGCGCGCGGTAGGGGATCCCGTAGACGCCGCCCTCGCGCACGTACTGCCAGTCCGTGTCGCCCCCGGCGTGGTGGTCCTCGATCGGCGCCCCGCACAGCGCGATCTCGTCCGCGAAGCGCGTCCCGGCCAGGACGTCCTCGCGGGTCAGCCGGTAGTCGCCGTGGACCCGGCGGCTCTCGCGCACCCCGATGGACGGCGAGGTCGCCACGATGACCGCCCGCTCGAACCCCGGCACGCGGTCGCGCAGGAAGCGGTGGTACTCCTGCACCTGGCGCCGGCCCTCGATCTCCGCGCGCGTGAGCTGTTCCGGGTCCGTCGCGTCCACGTTCGGGATCCGGGTCATGTGGATGAGCGCGACGCCCTCGTGCGGCGTCCGGTGCCACGAGCCCTCGACGCGCGGGAGCGCGTACGCCCCGGACGCGGCGGCGTCGGCCATGAGCGCCCACAGCTCCGCCTTCGGGACGGCCCTCGCCCGCTCGATGTCGACGTTGGCGACCTTGAACAGCGTGGACAGGGACTGGACCGTCGTCCCGTCGCCGGGCGCGTCGTGGGGGACGCCGGCCATCGTGGCCACGTCCGCGTCCCCCGAGGCGTCGACGAACGCGGACGCCTCGACCCACCGCTCGCCGCCCTTGTTCCACAGCCGGATCGCGCGCAGCCGCCCGTCCTCGTCCGCGTGGACGCCCGTCGCCCACGTGTGGAGCAGCAGCTCGACGCCGGCATCGTCCGCGAGCCACTCCCACAGGACCTTGAGCGCCTCCATGTCGTAGGTGACACCCGTCCCGGCGCCGTACGTGTTGGGGCGCTCGAACGCGAGGCCGGCAGCGGTGAGCCGCCGCGCGACCTCCCAGCCCAGCCCGCCCACGACCCGCCGCGGCCGCTCGCCCGGCGTGTAGAACGCGTAGAAGGTGTCCAGGACGGCCGTGGACGTCCCGCCCATGAACGCGAGCCGGTCGACGAGGAGCGTCCGGGCGCCGAGACGGCCGGCCGTGATCGCGGCCGACGAGCCCGCCGATCCCGATCCCACGACGACGACGTCGAAGCGGTCGTTCATCCGGGCGAGGCCGCGCCGCCGGCCACGGGCATCGCGTACAGGCGCGCGGGATTGGCGATGAGGATCCGGGCCACGGCGTCGTCGCCCAGGCGCCGGCGGAGCCGGGGCACGAAGGCGGTCATGAGGTAGCGCATGCCCGGGCCGCCGTCATACGCCCGGAGGTACGACCGGGCGCCGAGGTCCAGGCCCAGCACGATCCGGTCCAGGTGGCCCGCGGCCGCGACGCGCTCGATGAGGTCCAGCACGACGCTGTCCGGGTGGTACTTCGTGCGGCCGATCGTGTCGTATTCCAGCGTCACGCCGCGCGCGGCGACCTCCGCGTGGAGCTCCCAGTCCGGGTTCCGGTCCAGGTGCGCGAGCGCGATCCGGTCCGTCGTGGCGCCCGCGGCCTCCAGCAGGTCCACGATCTCGTGCGCGGCCGTCCCGATCTCCGTGTGGACGAGCACGGCCGCGCCGGTCGCGGCCGACGCCGCGCCGATCGCCTCGAGCCGGCGCCGCTCGGCGTGGCTGATGTGGTGGTACGAGGCGCCGCCCTTGATCGCGCCGGCCCGCGCCTCGTCCAGCGGCAGCGAGGGGTCGTGCCAGTCCGCGGGGTGCATGCCCCGGGTGAGGTCGGTCACGATCCGATCCCGCAGGAGCTCCACCGGCGCGTCGTAGACCCACGAGCCCGCCGGGTAGTGCGCATCGCGATGGAAGCCGCTCGCGGCGATGATGGCGAGCCCGCTGTGCTTGCTGATCGCGCGCAGGCCCGCGGGGTTCCGGCCGAGCCCGATGGGCGTCATCTCCACGAGGGTGGTGATCCCGCTCGCGACCCCGTCGCGCGCCTCCACGGTGGACAGCGCCACGTCCGCGAACCCCTGTCCGGGCATGCCGGGCGAGTCGATCAGCAGGTGATCGTGGGCGTCCACGACGCCGAGCGCGGAGACGGGCCGGGGTCCCGTGACGGTGATGACCTGGCCCTCGGGCACACGACCCTCCTGGAAGCTCCGCGGCGGCTGCACGGGGACTGTCCGCATTCTACGGGGCCTGACCCGACGGGCCATGATCGGGGGACCGATCGTCTCATTGACCCACCGGGGCCTGCAGGCGATGGTCGACGGAGCGTACGCTCTCCATCGAGGACCTCATGCGCGTCGCCGAGACCGCCGCCCGACGCCGCTCCGCCGCCCGCCTGCGGGCCACGGTCGTGTTCGCGATCGCGCTCATCCTGACCGCCCTGGTCCCCGCGGCGCCCCGGGCCGAGGCGGCGACGACCTGGTCGCGCAACCTGTACGTCACGAACGCGTTCCTGTACCAGGACCCGTACTACACGGCGTGCACGGCCGCCTCCGCGATGCACATGCTCAACACGATCGCCTACCGGAAGACCGGGGGCAACGGGTTCGCCTGGTCGCCCACGCGGGTGAAGAAGGACCCCGACAGCTCGAACACGAGGGACCTGACGTCCATCCTGGCGTTCTCGCGGCGCTATGACACGCTGCGCAGCACGTCGGCGGGATCGGACGCCCACGGCTGGCGCAACGCGCTCAACTACTACGGCTGGGGCAAGGGCGCGATGACGGACCCCGGCCAGCGGGTGTACGACGACCGCGCCTACTCGTCGTTCGCCACGGCGATGAAGGCGGCCGTGCGGGCGATCGCGCGCTACCAGATGCCGGTCGGGGTCCTCGCGTGGGCGGGCGGACACGCGCAGGTCATCACCGGGTACGTCGTCACGGGCGCCGACCCGCGGACCTCGTCCAAGTTCACGATCCAGTGGCTCTACCTGTCAGACCCGCTCCGGGAGAGCAGCATCCGGAACCACCGGACGAGCTACGCGACGATGGAGGACGGGGCGCTCAAGTACCGCTTCCAGTGGTACCGCGAGACCGACAGCCCGTACGACGACCCGTACACGGCGGGAACGATCCGGAGCTCGGTCAAGCCCACCGTCGGACCGTCCGAGTGGTATCACCGGTGGGTCATCCTCGTGCCGATCCGGCCTGGCCTGCCGACGGCCCCGGTCCCGGATCCCACCCCGACGCCGAGCCCGGACCCGTCCCCCACGACGGAGCCGTCGCCGACGTCGTCCGCGTCGGCCGCCCCCGCGGCGGCACCCACGGCGACGCCCGAACCCACGGCGACGCCGGCCGCGACCGCGACCGCGACGCCGGCCCCGACCGCGACGCCGACGCCGACCGCCGAGCCGGCGGCGACGCCGGCGCCCACGGGGACGCCCGAGCCGACGCCGACGCCGACGCCCGTGCCAACCGCCCAGCCGACGGCCGACCCGTCCCCGCCGGAGTCATCACCGGCCCCCTGAGCCGTCCTGCGGCCCTTTCGCGGCCGGGTTGGGGCCCTTCGGCACGTCTGGCGCCACCGCGCTCGGCGGACGCTATGGCCATGGCTGCAACCGTCCCCCAGGACGTGCGCGTTCCGGCCGCCAGGCCCGAGCGCCACGTCCGCGCGATCACGTGCGAGGGCGTCGTGCAGGGCGTGGGCTTCCGGCCGTTCGTGTGGCGGCTGGCTACCGAGCTCGGGCTCTCCGGCCGCGTCCGCAACGCCGCGGGCCGAGTCGAGATCGAGGCGGCGGGTCCCGCACCCGCGCTCGACGCGTTCGTCCGTCGTCTGCGCACCGACGCGCCGCCTCGCGCCCGCGTGGAGCGGGTCGTCGCGCTGCGCCTCGACGCCGACCGGGCGGAGGCGCTCCCGGTCCCGTTCGCGATCGACGAGAGCACGTCCGCGGCCGCCACCGACCGGTTGTTCCCGCCCGACATCGCCACGTGCGGTTCGTGCGTGCGGGAGCTCTTCGACCCCGCGGACCGGCGCTTCCGCTACCCGTTCACGAACTGCACGGACTGCGGGCCGCGCGCCACGATCATCGAGGAGCTGCCGTACGACCGCGCGCAGACGACGATGCGGGCGTTCCCCCTGTGCCCGGCCTGCGACGCCGAGTACCGCGATCCGGCGAACCGGCGGTTCCACGCCGAGCCCGTCGCCTGTCCTGCCTGCGGCCCGCGCCTCGCCTGGCGCCGGACGGGCGCGCCCGCGGCCACGGCGACGGGCGAGGACGCGCTCCGGGCCGCGGCACGCGCCCTGCTCGCCGGCGAGATCGTCGCCGTGAAGGGGCTCGGGGGCTACCACCTCGCCTGCGACGCGACCGACGAGGCGACCGTGCGCCGGCTGCGGGACCGGAAGCGCCGCTGGGCCAAGCCGTTCGCGGTCATGGTCCGCGACCTCGCGGCCGCACGCGCCCTGGCGGGCGTCGGCGCCCTCGAGCGGGCGCTGCTCACCGGCCCGGCGAGGCCCATCGTGCTCGTGGAGGCCAGGCGCGACGGGGTTCCGGCCCTCGCCCCGTCCGTGGCCACGGGCAACCGCCGCCTCGGCGTCTTCCTCCCCTACACGCCGCTCCACCACCTGCTGCTCGAGGCGGTCGGCCGGCCGATCGTGCTCACCTCGGGCAACCTCGCGGACGAGCCCCTCGCGACCGACGACGCCGATGCGCTCGCGCGCCTCGCCGGGATCGCGGACGCGTTCCTCGTCCACGACCGCGAGATCCGGGCCCGCTACGACGACTCGGTGACGCGCGTCGTCGCCCGCCGCGAATCCGTCATCCGCCGCGCGCGCGGCTATGCCCCGGCACCGGTCGCGCTGCCGGTCCCGACGCCCGTGCCGCTCCTCGCGGTCGGCGCCGAGCTCAAGCACACGTTCACGCTCGCCCGCGGTTCACGCGCCCACATCGCGCCGCACGACGGCGACCTGGAGGACCTGGCGGTCCACCGGGCGTTCACGGACGGGCTCGCGCATCTCGGCCGACTCCTCGCGCTGGAGCCGGAGGTCGTCGCCCACGACCTGCACCCGGAGTACCTGTCCACGAAGCTCGCCCTGGCGCGGTTCGCAGCGAGCCGCCGGATCGCCGTCCAGCACCACCACGCGCATGTTGCGGCCACCGCGGCCGAGCACGGGATCACAGACCCGTTCCTGGGCGTCGCCTACGACGGGCTGGGCATGGGCGACGACGGCTCGTTCTGGGGCGGCGAGGTCCTGGTCGCGGACCTCGTCGGCTACCGGCGGATCGGCCGCTTCGGCCGTGCTCCCATGCCCGGCGGTGCGCTCGCGGTCCGGTCGCCGTACCGGATGGCGCTCGGGTACCTGTTCGGCGCGGAGGGGTCGGACGGCGGGCCGGCGGGGATGACCGAGGCGGAGGGGCGCGCGGCGTCGTTCCTCGCCCGGCTCGACCCGCGGGAGGTCGCGATCGTGCGGACCCAGGTGGCGCGACGGCTCAACGCCCCGGTGGCGTCGTCGGCCGGCCGCCTGTTCGACGCGGCGGCCGCGCTCATCGGGCTCCGTGACGTGGCCGAGTTCGAGGCCCAGGCGGCGATCGACCTCGAGCTCGCGGCGGGCGACCGGCCGGCGCCGCCGTTGCCGTGGCGCCTGGATCGCGTCGAGGGGCTGCTGGTGTACGACCCGCGGCCCACGCTCGCGGCGCTCCTCGATGGAGTGGCACAGGGCCGTTCGGGCAGGCGTCTCGCGGCGGGCTTCCAGGCGACGATCACGGACGTGACCGTCGCGATGCTCGACGACGCGCGCGCGTCCACTGGCCTGCGGACCGTGTGCCTCGGCGGCGGCGTGTTCCAGAACCGCAGGCTCACGGCGGACCTGCTGCGGCGCCTCGTCGCCGCCGGGTTCGAGCCGTTCCTCGGCCGGCAGGTGCCGGTCAACGACGGCGGGGTGAGCTACGGCCAGGCCGCCATCGCGGCCGCGCGCCTCGCGGGCGGCGAGACCGGCGCGTTGCCGCCACCGGAGGGCTGACCCAGATGTGTCTCGGGATCCCGGGCAAGGTCATCGACATCCGCGACGAGGCGGGCCTGCCGATGGGCCGGGTCGACTTCGGTGGCGTGCGCAAGGACGCCTGCCTCGCGTACCTGCCGGAGACGCGGGTGGGAGACTACGTGATCGTCCACGTCGGCTTCGCGATCTCGCGGCTGGACGAGGAGGAGGCGCTGCGGACGCTGGAGATCCTGGGCGAGATGGGCGTCATGGAGCCCGAGCTGATGACGATGGGACCCGGGATGGATGTGCCGGCCGTGGTCTCGGACGACACGCCATGAGATACCTCGACGAGTACCGCGACCCCGTGCTCGCGAAGCAGCTGCTCGCGGAGATCCACCGGATCACGACCCGGCCGTGGACGCTGATGGAGGTGTGCGGCGGGCAGACCCACACGATCGTCAAGCAGGGGATCGACGAGGCCCTCCCCGACGGCGTGGGGATGATCCACGGGCCGGGCTGCCCGGTGTGCGTCACCCCGCTGGAGCAGGTCGACAAGGCGCTCGCGATCGCGGCCCGGCCCGATGTCATCTTCACGAGCTACGGGGACATGCTCCGGGTCCCGGGCTCCGCGACGGACCTGCTCGCGCTCAAGGCCCGGGGCGCGGACGTGCGGATCGTCTACTCGCCGCTGGACGCGATCAGGATCGCGCTTGCGAACCCCGATCGACAGGTCGTGTTCTTCGCGGTCGGCTTCGAGACGACCGCGCCGGCGAACGCGATGGCCGTCGCCGAGGCGGCGCGCCGCGGGATCGACAACTTCAGCGTGCTCGTCTCGCACGTGCTCGTGCCACCGGCGATGACGGCGCTGCTCGACTCGCCCGACAACCGGGTCCAGGCGTTCCTGGCCGCGGGTCACGTGTGCGCGATCATGGGCTGGACCGAGTACGAGCCGATCGCGGCGCACTACCGGGTGCCCATCGTCGTCACGGGCTTCGAGCCGCTTGACCTGCTCGAGGGCATCTGGATGGCGATCCGGCAGCTCGAGGAGGGCCGCCACGAGGTCGAGAACCAGTACACCCGTGCCGTGACCCGCGAGGGCGTGCCGCTCGCCCAGCGCCAGGTCCTCGAGGTGTTCGAGGTGGGGCCACGCACGTGGCGCGGCATCGGCGCGATCTCCGCGTCCGGCTACCACCTGCGCGAGGCGTACGCCCGGTTCGACGCGGAGCGCCGCTTCGACGTCGGCGACATCCACACGGCCGAGCACCCGGCGTGCATCGCGGGGGCGATCCTCACGGGGGAGTCCACGCCGCTCGACTGCACCGCCTACGGAAGCCTGTGCACCCCGCGGATGCCGCTTGGCGCCCCGATGGTCTCGTCCGAGGGGACGTGCGCCGCGTTCTACGCCGCGGGCCGCGGGGTGGGTGCCGGGGGCGGGTTCTCCGGCGCGATGCCGCTCGTCCCGGCGGGCGCGGGCGACGGAGGCGCGCGATGACGACGCTGGACGGCACGCGCCCGACGATCGACCCGGCCGGCCTCGCCTGCCCCGCGCCGATCCCGGAGGACGCCCGGGTCATCCTTGGGCACGGCTCGGGCGGACAGCTCTCGGCCGCGCTCATGCGCGATGTCCTCGCCCCGGCGCTCGCGGCCGCGGCCCCCGGTGGCGTGCTCAACGACGCCGCGGTCGTCGAGATCGGCGCCGAGCGGCTCGCGTTCACCACCGACTCGTTCGTCGTCTCGCCCATCCGGTTCCCGGGCGGCGACATCGGCGAGCTCGCGGTCAACGGCACGATCAACGACCTCGCGATGATGGGCGCGCAGCCCGTCGTCCTCAGCCTCGCCTACGTCATCGAGGAGGGGCTGCCGCTCGAGGAGCTGCGGGCGATCACCGCCTCGGCGGCCGCCGCGGCGGCGCGCGCGGGCGCCCGGATCGTGACCGGCGACACGAAGGTCGTGGGCCGCGGGAGCGCGGACCGGCTGTTCGTCAACACGTCCGGGATCGGCGTCCTCACCGACGGCGTCGCGCCCGCGGCCGATCGGGCAGCGCCCGGTGACGTCGTCATCCTGTCGGGCGAGGTCGGGCTCCACGGGGTGGCGGTCATGTCCGTCCGCGAAGGGCTGGAGTTCGAGGTCGAGATCGCGTCGGACACCCAGGCGCTCAACGGCATCGTGGCCGCCATGGTCGCGGCGGAGCCGGACGTCCACGTGCTCCGCGACCCGACGAGGGGGGGCCTCTCGTCCGCGCTCAACGAGATCGCCCAGGCGTCACGCGTGGGGATGGTCCTCGACGAGCCGGCGATTCCAATCCCGGCGCCGGTCCGCGGCGCGTGCGAGCTCCTGGGCCTCGATCCGCTCCACGTGGCCAACGAGGGCAAGCTCGTGGCGATCGTGCCGGCCGCTTCCGCCGAGGCGGTGCTCGCGGCGATGCGTGCGCTGCCCGAGGGCGAGCGCGCGGCGGTGATCGGGCAGGTGGTCGCGGACCACCCCGGGATGGTCACGATCCGCACCATCGTGGGCTCCGAGCGGATCGTCGACATGCTGGTCGGGGAGCAGCTGCCCAGGATCTGCTGAGGGGCCCATCACGCGCCGCCGGTACCGGCCGTCCCACCCCCGCACTGCATACAGGGGTGGCGTCATGGCTCGATCTGTCGGTGCGTCCCTCCTCGCGACGGTCCTCGTCGCCGCATGCGCCGGGGCCGGCCCATCGCCGTCGACGTCGCCCCTCGAGATCGCATCCCCGGGCGCGTCCGCGATGCCGGTCCCGGTGGCGCCGTCCCCGGCGCCGACCGCCTCGATGGGATGGCAGCGCCTGGGGCCCGTCGGGCTCGCCCGGGTCGACCGCCTCGTCGGGTTCGCCGGCGGCTATGTCGCCTTGGACGGGAGGGCAGGGGCAGTCGCATCCTCGATGGACGGCACCGAGTGGACCACGACGCGCCTGCCGAGGGCTGCCAGGCAGGACGATGCAACCCCGAGCCCGATCGCCGTCGACATGGCCACGGACGGGTCGATGATCGTCGTCGTCGGCGGCTACGGCCATCGTCCGTGCCGCCCGACCGACCCGGGCGGCGGCCCAGGCTGCGCGCAGTCGCCGGTCTCGTGGACGTCCACGGACGGCATCACCTGGTCGCGCAGCGGCGACGAGCGGCGGAGCCGTGACGAGGAGCGCCAGTTCACCGCCGTCTGGCCGGATGGCACGGAGGGCTGGGAGGCGACCGTCGCGGGCTGGGAGGGCGAGGCCCTCACCGGTGGCGCGGTGTGGCGCTCGCAGGACGGGCTGGCCTGGGCGCCGGGGGGCGCGTTTCCGTCGGCCGGTGGCCCGGAGTGGAGCGGCCCGTGGCACGCGGAGGCGGCGACCCGTACCGGCGGCACGAGGATCGGCTGGCAGTCGTGGATGCACTTCGATCCCGATTCGGGCACGCCGGAGACCGGCTATGCGGACTCCACCATGGACACCACGCTCGCGCGCAGCGAGGACGGGTCGACGTGGACCGCGATCGCCGGGTTCCCGGGGACCTCGACAACGGTCACGGACGCCACGACCACGCTGGGCGACGTCCCGGTGTGGATCATGGTGGGCTCGTCCCGTGCGGCGGACGCGGACGTCCCGACGATCTGGACGAGCCTCGACGGGGCGACCTGGGCACCCCAGCTGCTGCCGGTCGAACCGATCGACGATCCCGACGCCGGTGTGGTCGGTTCCGTGACGAGCGTCGCGTGCCCCTCGTCGCGGTGCGTCGCGGTCGGCGGGACGGATCCGGCGGACCTCATCCCGGACCAGGCGACCTGGGTCAACGCCGACGCCCGGGACTGGTAGGGCCTCCCGAGGCGGCCTGGCGCCGACGGCGGGATGCTGCCGCGATACGTGGCCGCGGGTCCGTCTGGCGTCATCGGCGTCGGCGGCATCGGCGGGGAAGGTGGCGTCGGGACGTGGAGCTGGGTCCTCCGCTGAGGCGCCGGCGCCCGGGTCTTGGGCTGCCTCGGTCCGTCGCCTCGGTCCGTCGCCCTGGGCGCCCAATGCCGCGTGACTCACCGCTGCGTCATCCGCCACGATCTCGTGCTCGGCGTTGCACGCGAAGTGCCAGTTCGGGCGTGGGTCCGTGCGTGGCTGCCCTCGATCTGACTCCAGGGTGAGTCAGGGGTGGGCTGCGCGGCGCGGGACGTGGCCCCGGGTCATGGCCTGAGGCTTGCTGCATCACCTGGGCGCCCAATGCCGCGTGACTCACCGCTGAGTCATCCGCCACGATCTCGTGCTCGGCGTTGCACGCGAAGTGCCAGTTCGGGCGTGGGTCCGTGCGTGACCGTCCTCGATCTGACTCCAGGCTGAGTCAGGGGCGCGCTGTGCGGCCGGGGATCTGGCCGGGGTCACAAGCTGCGCCTTGGCCCTGGCCCTGGCGGGGTCAGCGGGACGCAGCCCGGCGCAGCCGGTCCGCGATGGCGAGGCCCAGGCCGCGCTCGTCGGGCGGCCACGCGAGGATGACGTCGCAGGTCTCGTCGAGCGTGCGGATCGCGGCATAGAGGCGCCGGGCGGCCTCCTCCTCGGACGCGCCGAGGTCGAC
>JAICUV010000359.1 GCA_025935655.1 Chloroflexota bacterium
CTCCTGGAAACGGCCGTCGCGCACGGGGTCGCGTACGACGCGATGTACGTGGACCCGCTGGTGCTGCCGGTCGCCGTGGAGCCCGAGGCGCCGGCGCACGTCCTCGAGGTGGCCCGCCGGCTGCGCGGCGAGTACGGCGACGCGATCCACCTCACGGGCGGCCTGTCCAACGTGTCGTTCGGGATGCCCGAGCGCCGGCTGCTCAACGACGTGTTCATCGACCTCGCGGCGGAGGCCGGGATCGACAGCGGGATCATCGACCCCGTCGCGTCGGACCTCGGGCGCGTGTTCACGACGGACCGTTCGACGGAGGCCTACGGCCTGGCGGCGGACCTGCTCCTCGGCCGCGACCCGTTCGGGGGCGCCTACGTGGCCGCCTTCCGCGCGGGCCGGCTCGGGGAGGCGGTCGCGGCCGGCTGACCGGTCAGGCCGGCACCGCCTTGACGACCCCATCGTCGTAGCTCATCGCCAGCCGCTCGCCGGGCCGGAGCACGAGGACGTCCTCGCCCCAGTCCCCGTCCAGGAGCCGGCGCAGCAGGACGAGGCTGCCCTCGACCGTCTCGAACGCCCAGCCGCGGCGCTCCGCCTGCTCGCGCGCGGTCGCGGCGGGCCCGTCCTCGCCGCCGACGCCCATGGCGATGAACGCCCCGCGGCGGTAGTGGCGCCGCCACGCGCCCATCACCTCCATCAGGTAGTCCGCGTTGTCCTCGCCGTACTTCGCGACGTACTCCGCCCGCACGGCCTCGAGCCCGTCGTCGGTGTCGCCGCCCACGCCGGTCCCGGCCGGCCCGGGGCGGGACCCGTCCGAGCGCTCGAGCTGGTCGGCGACGTACCAGTAAGTGGACGGGCCGTCGTGCACCTCCGCCGCGTAGCGCTCGCGGCTCCCCAGGAACACCGTGATGCAGTCGTGCGCGCGCGGCAGGACGACGGGCACCGCCCGAGCCTCGATTCCGGCCGTCGCGCCGCCGCACAGGCCGTAGCCGAGGACGATCGCGTCCGCGGTCGCCGGCGCCGCGTCGATCGCCGCCTGGAGGCGCGTCCGCAGGTCGCGCGGATCGGCGTGGAGCCCGCGGCGGAACAGCGTCACGTCCACGACGTGCGGCGACCGTGCGGCGCACAGGTACACCGGCCGCGCCATGACGTCGCACGCGATCGCGTGGATCCACATGCGCGCGATCGTAGTCGCTCCGGCCTCGTCCAGGCTCAGGCTTTGGTGCTCCCCCCTCGGCGGAGGCGCTCGAGCTCGCGCCGCAGCCGCTTGCTCGGCCGGCCCTCGCCCCGGACAGCCAGGATCCCCGGCCGGATCTCGGTCACGATCGGCGGCGGGCTGTGGTCCACGTAGCAGGTGACGGCGACCGGTGCCCCGACACGTGACTCGATCGGCCGCACGACCTCCACGATGCGCTCACGGTCGGCGATGAAGGCCTCCACCCGGTCGCCCGCGCGGACCTTCGTGGACGGCTTCGCGGGCGATCCGTTGACGCGCACGTGGCCGGCCTCGCACAGCCTGGTCGCAAGCGGGCGGGTCTTCACGAGGCGCACGGCGCACAGCCAGCGATCGATGCGTGTCTCGTCGGCGGCGCGGGCGTCTGTCACGGCTCGGTCCCGGCTCGGCTGGCGCTCACGACCCGATCGTACGCTCCGTTGCCGGCCATGGGGCCCCGTTGAAGCCACCGTCTGCCTCTAGCAATGACTGACGCAGCACCCGACGGTGGAGCCGACGGACTGGTGTCGCCTGTGCGTCCCGGGAGGTCGGTCAGATGCGGCGTGGTGTGCTGGCGGGGCTCGGCCTCGCGCTCGTCATCACCGGAGGGGCGAGTGGCGGCGGGCGGCCTCCGCTCGTGGCTGGCGCGTACACGTATGAGCTGAACGGCGGCAGGTCCCACGTGGACCTCGTGGCGTTCGCAGGTGTCCATGGCGCGCGCGGCACGTTGAGCTTCCAGGGAACCTTCGTCGACATGGGCGGCTCCGTGACGTGCCTCACCGTGCGGGGTTCGGACGCATGGGTCGCGGGCGTCATCGAGTGGGGCGACGACGTGGGCCTTGACGGCTGGATGGTCCGAGTCACCGACCACGGTGCGCGCGACCGGGCCGTGACGTTCATCGAGGACCTCGGACTGGCGACGGCGTGGTGCGAGGGGGCGAGCACGGCGTATGACGCCGACTACCTCCAGCCGGTCGTCGCGGGCTGGCTGATCGTTCGGTAGCGGGCCCGCGCCCGAGATGTCGCGGATTGCGATCCTCTTCGCCATCGGTGCGATCTTCGCGGGGTGCGCGGGCCTCACGCCAGCCCCGACCGTCGACGAGGCACCGTGGAAGACCTCGGGCGGCGAGGTCATCACGGCGGCGCCGGACGCCGGCGGCGTGCTGTCCTTCCGCAACTGCCCCACGCTCGATGAGGCGAGGGCCGCGATGCCGGCCGTCACGGGCGGGCCCGATGCGAACGGGGTCCCGTTCAAGTCGATGGTGCTGCAGTGCTCGTACACGCTGCCGGGCAACGATGTCCAGGGGCGCCCGGCCGGGATATCGATCCTCGTCTTCGACGCGACCGCCGAGGGCCGCGAGACCTGGGGCTGGACGCTCGGCGAGGAGTTTGGCAGCCCCGAACCGGTCTCCGACCTCGGCGAGTCTGCATTCGTGACGTGGCGGAACGGCGAGCGAGAGGTGTGGGTCAACGCCGGACGGTTCGGCCTTCATGTGCTCAGCCCCGGCCC
>JAICUV010000141.1 GCA_025935655.1 Chloroflexota bacterium
GAGCGCGATCGTGTCGCGGTGGAGGCGCAGGATGCCGTGGTTCGTCTGCGCCTTGTCCCAGTCCAGGGCGACGGTGTCGTCGAACCAGCGGTTCTCCAGCAGCTCCTGGCCCTGGAACAGCATCGGGATGCCGGGCGACGTCAGCACCAGCACGGACCCGAGGATCGACCGCTTCTTCGCCCACCAGGAGTCGGCGTCGCCGGGCGAGATGGACTCGGGGACGCGGACCGCACCGTTCGCGACGTCGTCGTGCGACTCCGTGTAGATGACCCGCGTGAGCGACGCACCGCGACCTTCGCCCGCGATCGCCGACGCCACGCGGCCGATGTCGCGGTCCGTGTCGCTGGCCGCCTCGAGCGCCGGCCGCACGTCGTAGACGAACGCGGGGTCCCACTGGGCCCCGAAGCCCGCGCCGCCCTCGGCCGTCGGCCGGACGAGCGACGGATCGCCCTGGAGGTCTTCCGCGATCGTGATCTTCCACGGCTGGCGAGCGCGGACCTCGTCGTTGATCCAGGCCATGAACGACCAGCCGTCGGGCAGCGGCCGGGTCCCGAGGTGCCCGTCGACCGCCCGGATGTAGATCGTGGAGTCGAAGCGCAGCCCGTCGCACCGGAACTCCTCGAGCCAGGTCAGCGCGCTGTCGCGCAGGAACGTCCGGACCTCGCCCCGCCCGTAGTCGGGGCGGGTGGCGCCCCATGGCGTCTGCGCGCGGTCGTCGTTGTAGACGTAGATCCCGCCGCCGTCGCCCTCGCCCCAGCCGTCGAACCGCCACAGGTCCAGGTCCGACGGGCCGAGGTGGTTGTAGACGACGTCCACGATGACCGCGATCCCGTTCGCGTGGGCGTCGCGGATGAACCGCTTGAACGCGTCCGGGCCGCCGTATCCGGACTCGATCGCGAACAGGTGGGCGGGGTTGTAGCCCCAGCTGATGTCACCGGCGAACTCGAACGGGGGCATCACCTGGACCGCGCTGATGCCCAGCTTCGCGAGGTACGGGAGCCGCTTGCGGGCGGCGTCGAACGTGCCCCGCTTGTCCGCCGTCGCCGCGAACGTCCCGACGTGCATCTCGTAGATGACGAGCTCGTCCCAGCCGATGGGCCGGAAGTCGTCGCCGCCCCAGTCGAACGCCGCGCCGTCGTACACCACCGCGTTCCCGACGGAGTTCGTGACCTGGCGCGCGTACGGGTCGATCCGCGAGAGGTCGCCGCCGGGCGTGCGGATCGTGTAGCGGTACTCGGCGCCGGCCTCCACGCCCTTGACGTCCGCGGACCAGGTGCCGGTCGTCTCGTCGCCGTCCTGGGCCAGGGGAACGGCATCGCCGGCCCAGTCGTCGAAGGTCCCCGTGACGAACACGGCGTCCGCGTGAGGGGCCCAGACGCGGAACGTGGTCCCGCCTCGGTACGGGATGGCGCCCATGCCCGGGCGCTTCGACGGAGCGCTGCTGTTCACGCCGTCGAGCGTACCTCCAGGAGGCACGCGACTCGGCTTGCAGGGGCGCCGCACCCGGACGGCGCCCCCTCGCGATCGCGTGACGCGCGCCGTCAGGCCATCGCCGGAACGGATCGCGCCGGCGCTGCGGGTGCGTGGACGGACGGCGATCGCAGCAGCGCGACGGACATGCCGATCACGAACGCCATGCTCGCGAGCAGCGTCGGCCCCGCCAGCGAGGCTGCCTCGGGCGAGAAGCCGGTGAGGGCGGTCATCCACCCCGAGGCGATGAGACCGGCCCCGGCCACGAGGCCGATCACGCCCAGCCACCACGGGTATCGGCGTCCGGCGACGATCGCGAGTGACGCGGTGAGGATCGCGGTGCCGTAGGCGAGGCTGAACACCGCGTCGAGGCCCTTCTCCAGGGACCGGGTCGCGTCGGCGATCGCGAACGCCACCGTGCCCTCGGTGGGGCCCGGAGCGGCGACCCAGGCGTCAACCGCCGCCTTGAGCGCGACGCCGTCGAGCGCCATCTGGACCGCGAACACGGCCAGTGCCACGACCGCCGCCACCGCGGCCACGAGGGCCATCGCGCCGCTTGCCCCCCGATCGTTGCGCATCGAACGGGCCAGGGAGATCACCGCGAGCCCGACGAGGAAGGCGCCGAGGAACTGGGCGAGGTGGACCGGAATCCACGTCGAGGACGCCGCGTATTCGCGGAACACGGCGGGCGAGTCGTTCGGCTGGACGTGCGACGGGTGTGCGAGGCCCGCGACAAGCTGGACGAGCAGGCCGGCGACGCCGGCGATCGCGCCGAGGCGCGCCTGGGATCGGTCGAGAGGTTGCGGCGATTCCGTGTGCACGAGTCGGTCTCCATGTGGGGCATGCAGTGGACGGGGCATCGCGGCGTCGTGAGCCGCGTGCGCGTGATTGGCGTGCGAGCCGTACGTCTCGAAGCGGAGGAGCATCAGCCCGACCATGGCGACGAGCATCACGGGGTGGTAGATCGCCATCGCGTCGTGCGGGCCGATGCAGCCGGCGATCGCGGCGACGAGGAGCACGGCGGCCGGCACGAGCATCGACCCGGACATCTCCACGACGTCGCGCCGGCGATGACCGCGGTACGCCATCCAGGCGGCCATCGGCAGCGTCATCTCCACCGCCATCGCTGCCAGCTCCAGCAGTGGCCGGTCATCGAGCGCGGTGGGCACGCCGGCGATACCGAGGATGGCCGCGACGGCGAGGCCGAGGACGACCATGCCCAGGACCATCGCGATCAGCATCTCGCCGAGGTGGCGGACGAACGCCATGACGCTGGATCGGTGCGCGGGTCGGATGAACATGGCCCGCAGGCTCGCGCACGCAGGCGACGGCGGCCATCGATGGGCGCCGACACCGAGTATCGACATCTGTCGATACTTTGCGCGGGACATCCGTGCCCGCGCTCGGGCGCGATCCGCCCGAGACGCGGTTGCCGTGCGCGCCTAGACTGGCGGCGTCGGACCAACCACCCGAGGTACGCCAGTGCCGAAGGAGTACGTCCGCCTCACCACGCCGCTCGTGCGCGACGGCGACCGACTCACCGGCACCCTGCGTCCCGCAACCTGGGACGAGGCGCTGGACCGGGCGGTCGACGGGCTCCGGGCGGCGGGCGCGGCGCACGGCTCCCGGACGTACGGGATCTTCAGCTGCAGCAAGTCGACCAACGAGGTCAACTACGCGGCCCAGAAGCTCTCCCGGACCGTCCTGGGCAGCAACAACATCGACAGCTGCAACCGCACCTGACACGCCCCCTCTGTCGCCGGTCTGGCGACCGTGTTCGGCGCTGGTGGCGGAACCAGCTCATATCGTGAAGCCGAGGAGACGGACCTCGTCCTCCTGTGGGGCAGCAACGCCCGGGAGACGCATCCGATCTTCTTCCACCACCTCCTGAAGGGGGTGAACCGGGGCGCCCGGCTGATCGCGGTCGACCCGCGCCGCACGAGCTCCGCGGAGTGGGCGGACCTGTGGCTGGGGCTCGACGTGGGCTCCGACATCGCGCTCGCCAACGCGATGGGCCGCGAGATCATCGCCGCCGGCCTCGAGCACCGCGAGTTCATCGACCGCGCGACCTCCGGCTTCGAGGCGTATCGGGCCGCGGTCGAGCCGTACACCCTCGAGTACGCCGAGCGCGAGACGGGCGTCCCCGCCGCGGCGATCCGCGAGGCCGCGCACGCCTACGCGAAGGCCGACCGGGCGATGATCTGCTGGACACTGGGCATCACAGAGCACCACAACGGCGTGGACAACGTCCTCGCCCTCATCTCGCTCGCGCTGCTGACGGGGCACGTCGGGCGATACGGCTCCGGGATCAACCCGCTCCGCGGCCAGAACAACGTCCAGGGCGGCGGCGACATGGGCGCGCTGCCGGACCGCCTGCCGGGCTTCCAGTTCGTGGAGAACGACGCGCTGCGCGAGCACTGCGAGGGGATCTGGCAGCGGAGGGTGCCGCCGAAGCGTGGCTGGCATCTCTCCAACATGTTCGAGGCGATGGACCGCGGCGACCTGACCGCCCTCTACGTCATCGGGGAGAACCCGATGCAGTCCGAGGCCGACCGCCACGTCACCGAGCGGCGCCTGCGGGGCCTGGACCTGCTCATCGTCCAGGACATCTTCATGACCGCCACCGCCGAGATCGCGGACGTCGTGTTCCCGGCCGCCGCCGCGTGGGCGGAGAGCGAGGGCACCGTCACGAACAGCGAGCGCCGCGTCCAGCGGGTGCGCAAGGCGCTGGACCCGCCGGGCGACGCGCGCGACGACCTGTGGATCATCTACGAGCTCGCCCGCCGGCTCGGCCACGACTGGGGCGAGGCGTCCGCCGAGGCGGCATGGAACGAGGTCCGGCAGGTCTCCCCGGCCCACGCCGGGATGAGCTACGCGCGCCTCGAGTCCGAGGGCGGCCTCCAGTGGCCGTGCTACGACGAGACGCACCCGGGCGAGCTGTTCCTCCATTCCCGGCTGTGGGCGGACCCGGTCCCGGGCAACCGCGCGCCGTTCGTGCCCGTGGAGCACGATCCGCCGGCGGACCGCCTCGACGACGACTTCCCGATGCGGCTCACGACCGGGCGCCGCCTGGACTCGTACAACACGGGTGTCCAGTCCAGCCGCTACACCTACCCGCGCCGGAAGGGCGAGACGCTCGACCTGTCCCCGGAGGACCTCGCGCGCCTGGACCTCGTCGAGGGCGAGCGGGTGCGGGTGGTCTCCCGACGAGGAGAGGTCGAGGCGCCGGTCCGCCTCGACGAGGGGCTGCGGCCCGGCCTCGCGTTCATGACGTTCCACTTCCAGGACGACGTGCAGGTGAACAACCTGACGATCGACGCGACGGACCCCAAGTCGGGAACCGCGGAGTTCAAGGCGACGGCGATCCGGATCGAGAAGCTGCCCTCGCCGGTCCGCTGACCCTCGTCGCTTCCTCCGGTCGGGCTGCAAGGAACTCGACGCGCGGACGCCCCTTCCTTGCCTTGACGCCGCTCGCTCGCCCGGGTGACAGTCCGCGGATGGCCCCCACTCCGTCCCCCTCGACGTCGGAGCCCGGCATCGTCGCGCTGCTCGGGCGCAAGACGCTGGTCCTCGGCGGCATCGCGCTCGTCGGTGTGCTCCTGACCCTCGGGCTGCGACTCGCAGGGGCCGGCGACGTGCCGATCTTCCTGGTGGCTGCCGTGACGCTCGCCGGGCTCGCCGGGCTCGTGGGCGAGGGCACCGACCAGCTCGGCGACCGCTTCGGGCCGGGCGCGACGGGCGTGCTGCAGTCCGCCCTGGGCAACCTGCCCGAGCTGTTCATCAGCCTGTTCGCGCTCCAGGCCGGCCTCACGGTCCTCGTCCAGACCGCCCTGATCGGGTCGATCCTGGGGAACAGCCTGCTCGTCCTGGGCCTCGCGTTCGTGGCGGGCGGCCTCAAGCACGGCAAGCAGGTGTTCGACGCCGCGCCCGTCCGCAACATCGCGATCATCCTCGTGCTGGCGGTCGCGGCGCTCGCGATCCCGACGATCTCCACCGCTCCGGGCGGGCCCGACCAGGGTCACGCGGTGGAGATCAGCGTCTTCGTCTCGGTCGTCCTGCTGATCGTGTTCGCCGCGTCGATCCCGTTCTCGCTGTCGGGCGGTGAGGGGGCGTCCGCGCTCGGGCATGCCGGCGACCGCGGCGGCGCCGCGTGGCCCCTCCGGCTGACGATCGGCGTCCTCGCCGCGGGCGCGATCGGCGCGGCCTTCGTCTCCGACTGGTTCGTCGAGGCGCTCACCCCGGCCATGGCCCAGCTCGGGCTGAGCGAGGCGTTCGTCGGCCTCGTCGTCGTGGCGCTGGCGGGCAATGCGGTGGAGAACGTCGTCGGCATTCAGCAGGCGATGCGCAACCGCACTGACCTCGCGATCAGCCTCATCCAGAACTCCAGCCTCCAGGTCGCCCTCGCCCTGACGCCCGCGCTCGTCCTGCTGAGCCTCGTCGTGGGCCCCGCGCCCATGACCCTCGTGCTCACGCCGACGCTCCTCGTGGGCCTGTCGCTGAGCGCGATCCTGGGCGCGTTCGTCGTGTTCGACGGCGAGTCGACCTGGCTGGAGGGCCTGATGCTGCTCGGGCTCTACCTGATCATCGCGGCCAGCGTCTGGTACGGGCCCCCGGTCGGTGTCTAGGCGCGCCTCCGCGGCCTACCGCGGCCGGGTGACGAAGACGCCCCAGCCCAGGTACCGGCGGCCCCACTCGAGGTACGTCCGCCGGTTCCGGTCCAGGAACTCGCGCATCGCCGCGTGGTCGGGATCGTCGGGGTTGGCCTCGAGCCAGGCCGCGACGGTGCGCCACTGGGATGCCTCGTAGCGGTCCCAGCTGTCCGGGTTGGCGAGCACCATCTCCACGAGCTCGAGGCCGGACGCGTCAAGCCGGTCGAGCGTGCCGACGAGCGACACGAAGTCCTCGCCCGGCCCGAACCCGAAGGCGGCGACCCCCTCGGGCGGCGGCGGCTCGATCCAGTACGGCTCGCCGATGAGCAGCCGGCCGCCCGGACGCAGCGCGGGCCGGAGCAGCTCGACCGTCCCGGCGATCCCACCGCCGATCCAGGTCGCGCCGATGCAGGCCGCCACGTCGAAGGCGGCGGGCTCCGCCTCGTACGCCGCGGCGTCGCCCTGGACGAACGTGACCGCGCCGGCCACCCCGAGCTCGTCGGCGCGTTCGCGCGCCGCGGCCAGGAAGACGCGGCTGAGGTCCACGCCGATGCCCGTCGACCCGAACCAGGCCGCCCAGCGGCACAGCAGCTCGCCCTTGCCGCACGCGAGGTCGAGCACGCGGGTCCCGGACTCGACCCCCGCGACCTCGCCGATCAGCCGGAGCTGCTCGTCCACGAGCGGGTCGAGGATGCGGTGGTTCGTCTCGGCGATCTCGTGGTGGCGCAGCGTCATGCCCGGATGATGCGCCAATCCCGCGAGCGGGATCCGACGCCCGGTGGCGGCGCGGTTACACTCGGCGCCGATGGACCTCCATGTCGTCGGCCCCGCCGCGACGCCCGATGAGCGTGCCGCGATCGACGCCGTCCTCGACCCGCACATCGGGGCGGCGCGCTCGGGCTGGGACGGGGGTGCCCGCGACGCGGCGCTCGACGGGCACGTCGCGCATGGGGGTCACGAGGCCCGTGCCCACCGGCAGCTCCTGCTCCCCGCCCTCAGCGCCGCGGCGGAGCGCGTGGGCTGGGTGAGCCGGGGCGCGCTCAACCACATCTCGAAGCGCCTCTCCGTGCCCCCGGCCGATGCCTACGGCGTCGCCTCGTTCTACGCCCTCACGCCGACGACCCCGCGCGCCCCCATCGCCGCCCACGTGTGCGACGACATCGCGTGCCGCCTCGCGGGAGCGTCGCGCATCTGCGAGGACCTCGAGTCGACGGTCGGCCCGGCGGGGGCGCCCCTGGACGGCGGCGACACGACGTGGCTCCGGAGCCCCTGCCTCGGCCAGTGCGAGCGCGCGCCCGCGGTCCTCGTGACGGTCGCCGGGCCCGAGCCCGGCGGGCTCGTCGTCGGCGAGATCGAGGACGCGGAGGCCGTCGTCGACACGCTCGGCTGGGCGGCCGAGGTCGCCCACGAGGGCCCCGCCCGGGTCCACGCGGAGCTGCGAGACGTCCCCGCCGAGCCGCTCGAGTGGGTCCGCGGCCTCGCGCCGCAGGCCGGCGAGGACGGGCTGGTGCTGCTGGCGCGGGTAGGCCGCGTCGACCCGACGAGCCTCGAGGCCTATCGGGCATCCGGCGGCTACGAGGCGCTCGTGTCGGCGCTGGCGATGGGCGCGGACGCGGTCGTCGGGGCGGTCACCGAGGCGAGGCTCGTCGGTCGCGGTGGTGCCGCGTTCCCCACGGGCCGGAAGTGGGCCGGGGTCGCGGCGCAGGCGGCCACGCCGAAGTACGTCGTGTGCAACGCCGACGAGTCCGAGCCGGGCACGTTCAAGGACCGGCTGCTCCTGGAGGAGGATCCGTTCGCCGTGCTGGAGGCGATGACGATCGAGGGCTTCGCGGTCGGGGCGTCGCGCGGCTACCTCTACCTCCGGGGCGAGTACCCGCTGGCGCGGGAGCGCGTGGCGCACGCCCTCGTGCAGGCGCGGGCGGCGGGCCTCCTCGGCGACGACGTCGCGGGGTCGGGCTGGGCGTTCGACATCGAGCTGCGCATCGGCGCCGGGGCGTACATCGTGGGCGAGGAGACGGCGCTGTTCGAGTCGATCGAGGGCGGACGCCCGGAGCCGCGGAACAAGCCGCCGTTCCCGGTGGAGGTCGGGCTGTTCGGGCAGCCCACGGCCGTCAACAACGTCGAGACGCTGGTCAACGTCCCGGTGATCCTGCGCATGGGCGCCGCGGCGTACGCCGCGATCGGCACCGAGGGCTCCACGGGTCCCAAGCTGTTCTGCGTGTCCGGCCACGTCGCGCGACCCGGGGTCTACGAGGTCCCGTTCGGGGCGACGCTCCGGGAGCTCCTGTCGCTCGCGGGTGGCGTGCCGGACGACCGGGCCATCCAGGCCGTCCTCCTCGGCGGGGCGGCCGGTGCGTTCGTTGGCCCTGAGCGCCTGGACACGCCGCTCACGTTCGAGGGGACGCGCGCCGCCGGGGCCACCCTCGGCTCGGGCGTCGTGATGGTGTTCGACGAGACCGCGGACCTCGTGGACGCGTTGCGCCGGATCGCGCAGTTCTTCCGCGACGAGTCGTGCGGGCAGTGCGTCCCGTGCCGCGTGGGGACGGTCCGCCAGGAGGAGCTGCTCGCACGCCTCGCCGCGGGGCGCCCGCTGGGCAGCACGAGCGAGGAGCTGGAGCGCTTCGCCGA
>JAICUV010000155.1 GCA_025935655.1 Chloroflexota bacterium
CGTCGTGCCGGACGGGTTCGCGGCCTCGCTCCAGGGGTCGGGGACGGCGACGGTGACGTACCTCGGCACGACCGATGCGCTGACGCTCGGCCTCCGCGCGCCAGTCGAGGCGGCCATCGCCCGCGTGGCCGCGATCGCCACGGCGACGCGCGTGGCGGTCGCCGAGGGTGCCGGCAGCTGGGCGGACGTCTCGGCGGTCGCCGAGGCCGGCTACGACGCGGTGCCCGGAATCACGGTCGACGTGCGGCAGGTCGGCGACGAGGGCCTGTTCGCCGGGTTCTCGCAGTTCACGTTCGGCGCGACCACGCAGCTCGTCATGTTCATGTTCCTGACGTCGATGACGGCCGCGGCGGGCCTCGTCCTCACGAAGCAGCTGGGCGTCTCCCGGCGGATGGTGTCGACGCCGACCTCCGCGTGGACGATCGTCGTGGGGGAGGCCGCCGGGAGGATCGCCGTCGTGCTGCTCCAGGGTGGCTACATCGTGCTGATGACGGCGGTCGTGTTCCACGTGTCGTGGGGCGACCCGCTCGCGGCGGGCATGCTCATCCTGGTGTTCGGGATCGTCGCCGCGGCCGCGGCCCTGCTGGTGGGCGCGCTCTCGCGCAATCCGGACCAGGCGAGCTCGCTGGGCGTGTTCGCGGGACTCGCGCTCGGCGCCCTCGGCGGGTGCATGGTCCCGTACCAGACGATGCCCGCCGCGATGCAGCAGGTTGCGCGCCTGATCCCCCACTCCTGGGCGCTGCTCGGGCTGCAGTCGCTCATCCGCGATGGCGGTGGGATCGCGAGCGTGGCGACGAACCTCGCGGTGCTGTTGGGATTCGGCGTGGTGCTGATGGCCCTCGCCGCCTGGCGCTTCCGGAAGGCGATCGCCGGGTAGCGCTGCGCCTCCGGGTGCCCGGTGCCCGGCTGGTCGCGCGCATGACGCGGGGCCCGGGGGCGCCCAGAAACGCGTACATGCGGATGGTTCGATGACCGTCGAACAATCCCGGCGCTGGAGTGTTCGACGGCGGTCGAACAATCCCAAGAGTCGCGTGAGTGCGATGGGCCCCGGGGAGCCACTCGGGGGCCGGGCGCGGGGGCCGGCCGCAGGGCCGCCTGCGACGCCCGCATCGTTCCTCCATCCGATGCCCACATCACGCGCACAACTGCCGGGCACGATGCGCGGGTGTACGAAGACAGCCTCTGGACAACCACTTCAGGTCGGCTATATGCTTCATGCGGCATTGATGATCTACCAGCCGCTAAGGGCTTCCGCGACGCCGTGAACCGCACCGACATCCGAGCCGAGATCCTCGACGAGCTCAGCACCCACCAGCCGGCCCAGGCGATGCGCTACATGCGCAAGTGGCCGGGCGGCGCGCTGAGCCTGGTCCATCTCCAGGTCCTGCTCGCCCTCGAGACCGAGGGCCCGCTCCCGATGCGCGCCCTCGCGGAACGCATGGACGTGAGCCAGGCGAGCGCCACCGGCATCGTGGACCGGATGGAGCAGCGGGGCCTGGTGGAGCGCCGCCGCGAGGACGAGGACCGGCGGGTCGTCCGCGTCGCCCTCACGGAGTCCGGCCAGGACACGATCGGCGGGTTCGCCGCCGAGCGCCGCGACCGCCTCGTCGAGGTCCTCGAGGAGCTCACGGACGAGGAGCTCTCCGCGTTTCTCATCGGCCTCCGGGGCATGCGGCGCGGCCGCGAGCGAGTCCACGAGCGCCTGCGCGCCGAGCACGAGGCCACGAACCCGGGCACGCGCTTCCACGACGACGTCCCCCCGCCCCCCACCCCGTCACCCACCCCCACCAACCACACGGAGACCGCACGTTGATCGCGCTCTTCCGCCAGTACCTGCCGCCGTACCGGTGGCCGATCCTGCTCGTGCTGCTCCTGCTGCTCGTCCAGGCGATTGCCAACCTGTACCTGCCGGAGCTCAACGCGGACATCATCAACAACGGGGTCGCCAAGGGCGACACCGACTACATCCTGCGCACCGGCGTGTTCATGCTGGGCGTGACGTTCGCGCTGATGATCGCCGCGATCATCGCCGTGTACTTCAGCGCCAAGGTCGCCATGGGCTTCGGCCGCGACCTGCGCAGCGGCATCTTCCGCAAGGTCGAGACGTTCAGCCAGGTCGAGGTCAACCAGTTCGGCGCCGCGAGCCTCATCACCCGCAACACGAACGACGTCCAGCAGAACCAGCAGGTCGTCCTGATGGGGCTGAACATGATGATCACCGCGCCGATCATGGTCGTCGGCGGCCTCATCATGGCCCTCCGCCAGGACGTCCCGCTGACCGGGATCCTGCTCGTGATCATCCCGATCATGGTCCTCCTGATCGGGTTCGTCATGACCCGCGCGATCCCGTTGTTCCAGGCGATGCAGCAGAAGATCGACCGCATCAACCTGCTGATGCGCGAGACGCTCGCTGGTGTGCGCGTGATCCGGGCGTTCGTCCGCACCGAGCACGAGGAGCGGCGCTTCGACGGCGCGAGCCTTGACCTCATGGACACGGGCCTGCGCGTCAACCGGCTGTTCGCGATCACGCTCCCGGCGCTCATGGCGATCATGAACCTGAGCACCGTGGCGGTCCTGTGGCTGGGCGCCTACCGCGTCGACAGCGGCGCGATGCCCATCGGCAACCTGACCGCGTTCATGCAGTACATCATCCAGATCCTGTTCGCGATCATGACCGCGGTGATCATGTTCATCATGGTCCCCCGCGCGGCCGTGTCCGCCGGACGGATCCGCGAGGTGCTCGACACCGAGCCCTCGATCTCGGACCCGCTGACCCCCGTCTCCCCGCCGCGCACCGGCGAGATCGAGTTCCGCGACGTCACGTTCGGCTACCCGGGCGCCGAGGAGCCGGTCCTGCGCAACATCTCGTTCGTCGCGAGGCCCGGCGAGACGACCGCGATCGTGGGCTCCACGGGGAGCGGCAAGTCCACGCTGATCAACCTGCTGCCGCGGTTCTACGACACGTCCGAGGGCCAGGTCCTGATCGACGGTGAGGACGTCCGCGCCCTCGACCGCCAGGACCTGTGGAAGCGGGTGGGCATGATCCCGCAGCGCGCGTTCCTGTTCGGAGGCACGGTCGCCTCCAACCTGCGCTACGGCGACGAGACCGCGACGGACGAGGAGCTGTGGCGCGCCCTCGATATCGCCCAGGGCCGCGACTTCGTGGCCGAGATGGCGGAGCAGCTCGAGGCACCCATCACCCAGGGCGGCACCAACGTCTCGGGCGGCCAGCGGCAACGCCTGGCCATCGCGAGGGCCCTGGTCAAGAAACCCGACATCTACGTCTTCGACGATAGCTTCTCGGCCCTGGACTTCCGGACGGACGCGCGTCTCCGCGCGGCCCTCGCCCGGGAGCTGGGCGACGCCACGGTGATCATCGTGGCCCAGCGCGTCGGGACGATCCTCCACGCCGACCGGATCGTCGTCCTCGAGGACGGGCGAGTCGCCGGGATCGGCACCCACGACGAGCTGATGACCACCTGCCAGACCTACCGCGAGATCGTCCTGTCCCAGGTCACCGAGGAGGAGGTCGCATGACCGGCCCCACGGGACGACCTGCAGGCGGCGCCCCCGGCGCCATCGGCCCGGGCGGCATGGGCGCCGCCGGCCGGCCGCGTCCGGGCTCCGGGCCGGGCAGCGGCCCGCCCCACATGGCGATGATGATGCCGGTCTCGAAGCCGGCCAACTTCCGCGCGGGCTTCAGGCGGCTCCTCGGCGAGCTCCGCCCGGAGCGGCCGCTGGTGCTCCTCGTGGTGCTGCTGGCCGTGATCAGCGTCACGTTCGCGATCCTCGGCCCGAAGCTCCTGGGCAACGCCACCAACCTCATCTTCGAGGGCGCGGTCGGCAACCAGCTCGGCCAGGCCGGGATGACCGGCGTGCCCACCGAGCAGATCGTGGCCGGCCTCCGGGCGCAGGGCCAGGACAACCTCGCCGACATGCTCGCGAGCATGCCCAACGTCGTCGCGGGCCAGGGCATCGACTTCGGGGCGCTCGGCCGGACCCTCGCCGTCGTCGCCCTGATCTACCTGCTGAGCTCGCTGTTCAGCTGGGGCCAGGCCTACATCATGGCCGGCGTCACGCAGCGCACGGTGTACCGCCTGCGCCGGCGCGTGGACGAGAAGCTCGGCCGGCTCCCGCTCGCCTACTTCGACCGCGAGTCCCGCGGCGACATCCTGTCGCGGGTCACCAACGACATCGACAACATCAGCCAGACGCTCCAGCAGAGCCTCACCCAGCTCATCACGTCCGCGCTGACCGTCGTCGGCGTGCTGATCATGATGTTCACCATCAGCCCGCTGCTGGCGGTGATCTCCCTCGCCGTCGTCCCGGCCTCGTTCATCGTCGCGATGCTCATCGCCCGCAACTCGCAGAAGCAGTTCGCGGCCCAGTGGGCGAAGACCGGCGACCTCAACGGGCACATCGAGGAGATGCACACCGGGCACGCGATCGTGAAGCTGTTCGGGCGCCAGGAGGAGGCGATCGCCCACTTCGACCGCGAGAACGAGGCGCTCTACCAGGCGAGCTACAAGGCCCAGTTCATCTCCGGGATGATCCAGCCGGCGATGACGTTCATCTCGAACCTCAACTACGTCGCGATCTGCGTCATCGGCGGGGTCCAGGTGGCCAGCGGCAACATGAGCCTGGGCGACGTGCAGGCGTTCATCCAGTACTCGCGCCAGTTCACGATGCCGATCATCCAGGTCGCCTCGATCGCGAACGTCCTGCAGTCCGCCGTCGCCTCCGCGGAGCGCGTGTTCGAGCTGCTCGACGAGGCCGAGGAGGTCCCGGATCCGGTGACGCCGGCCATCCTCGCCGAGCCCGCCACGGGGCGGGTCACGTTCGAGGACGTCGCGTTCCAGTACGTCCCCGACAAGCCGCTCATCGCGGACCTCGACCTCGTCGTGGAGCCCGGGCAGACGGTGGCCATCGTGGGGCCGACGGGCGCGGGCAAGACCACGCTCGTCAACCTGCTGATGCGGTTCTACGACGTGGACAGCGGACGGATCACGGTGGACGGGATCGAGACCCGCGAGCTGACGCGGGACAACCTGCGCCGGACGTTCGGGATGGTCCTCCAGGACGCGTGGCTGTTCAAGGGCACGATCCGGGAGAACATCCTCTACGGCGCAGACGCCGGGGCCGTGTCCGAGGAGGCGTTCCACGCCGCGGCGGACGCCGCCCACGTGGACCACTTCGTGCGGACGCTGCCCGAGGGCTACGACACCGTCCTCGACGACGACGCGACCAACGTGTCGGCCGGCGAGAAGCAGCTGCTCACGATCGCCCGGGCGTTCCTCGCGGACCCGCCGATCCTCATCCTGGACGAGGCCACCTCGTCGGTGGACACGCGGACCGAGGTCCTCATCCAGCGCGCGATGAAGAAGCTGATGGAGGGACGGACCTCGTTCGTCATCGCCCACCGGCTGTCCACGATCCGCGACGCGGACGTGATCCTCGTGATGCGCGAGGGCCGGATCGTCGAGCAGGGCACCCACGCCGAGCTGCTCGCGAAGCGGGGCTTCTACCAGGAGCTCTACTCGTCGCAGTTCGAGGAGGCGCTCGAGTCGGTCGCCTGACCCGGCCCGGAGGTCCCGCCGGTCCCGCCGCCCACCGGCCACAGGTCACCAGCCGACGAGGCGCCAAGAGGCCGAACGGTCCTGCCGCGCGTCGCCGCGGTCACGCACGATCAGCCCATGACGCTCCTCGCCCAGAGCCGCACGGAGTCCGGGCTGCCCCTGCCCATCGTGCGCTGGCTCGAGATCGCGTGGCCGGACGGCATGGACATCGTCGAGACGATCACGCTCGCCGGGCCCGTCCGGATGCGCCGCGGCCGCATCCCGCTCGGCGGCGACACGACGATGCGGTTCCGCCTCGGGACCGGGTACGTCAACGACATCCGCGTCGGCGCAGGCCCCATCACCGCGATGCGCGGGCTGGACGCGCTGGTGGACGGGACCGGGATCACCGTCGTCGGCCGCGAGGCGGCCACCGGCTACGAGATCGACCAGGGGACGTTCCTCGCCCTGTGGTGCCAGTCGCTGCTGTTCCCCACCAGCTGGCCGCTCCTCCCGGGCCTCCGCCTGACCCCCGTCAGCGACGCCGAGGTGATCGTCACGCTCCCGTTCCGCGGCGGCGTCGAGACGGCGCTCCTCCTGTTCGACCCGGAACGATCGGCATTCCCGGTCGCCTTCGAGGCCCACCGGTTCCGCGCCGTGGGCCAGCCGAAGCTGGGCTGGCGCGCGACCTACGAGGACTGGCACTGGCGGGACGGGCTCGTCCTGCCGACCCGGCTCCGCGTCCAGTGGGCCGACGACGCGACGCCGTGGTTCGACATGCGCGTCGAGGAGTGCACGGCGAACGAGCCGATCGAGGCCCACGAGGACCGGGCGCGTGCCGCGATCGCCGAGGCGCATCGGGCGACGTAGCCGCTCTCGGTACCACGCGCTCCTGGTACCGGGACCCGGTGCGCGACGCGTCCACCGCCGGAGTCCCGGCCGACCGGTGCCGCCTGCATCGTGGGCGCGGCGGCCGGCGAGCCCGGGCCGGGCGTGACCTCGCTGGACCGCACCTGACCCCACCACTCCACACGGGCCGCAGCCGATCGGCACGGCCTGCCTAGGACCTTCGAATGCTTCCGCCGGGAGGTGCACCGGCGCACCTTCTCGGCTCCAGTGGTGTCGAGGGGCACCACGTCATGCGGTGCCGATGGCGCCGCGTCCAGACCAGAGGGGTGTTCTTCCGTGTCCTTGTTCCGTCCGCCCGTGGCCGCGCGCCGATTCCTGGCCGCCGCGACCTCCGGCCTCATCCTCGCAGGCGTGCTCCTGCCGGGCGCGGTCCTGGCCGCACCGGGTGCGCCGCCCACCGTCGTCGACGACACGATCAGCACGACCGAAGACGTCGTCGCGACGGGCAACGTGCTCGCGAACGACTCGAACCCGGGCGAGGGGACCCTGAGCGTCACCGCGACCGGGCCGCTCTCCGCGTCCGTCGGCACCCTCGTGATCGCCTCCAACGGCGACTACACCTTCACGCCGGCGGCGAACTGGTTCGGGACCGCGACGACCACGTACAACGTGGCGAACGCGCGCCACACCCGGACGGGCAACATCACGATCACCGCGACCAACGTCGAGGACGGCCCGACCGCCAACGCCGACACGATCACCGTCAACGAGGACGTCGCGACCGACGTCACGTCGGCGATCCTCGGCAACGACACGGATCCGGACAACGATCCGCTGAGCGTGAGCGACGTCTCCGGCGCCACCGGCGGGACTGCCGACCTGGCCTCGGGCACCGTCACGTTCACCGCGGACGCGAACGCCTGCGGCTCTGCCTACGGCGGCTTCGACTACCAGGTCAGCGACGGCAACGGCGGGTTCTCCTCCGCCCACGCGACCGTGGACGTCACGTGCGTCAACGACGACCCGACCACGGTCGGCGACACGGCCTCGGGCACCGAGGACACGGACGTCGTGATCACGGCATCCGACCTGGCGGCCAACGACTCCGACATCGAGAACGACCCGCTCACCGTTACCGGCGTCTCCAACCCGACGAACGGCAGCGTGAGCCTGGACAGCGGCACGATCACGTTCACCCCGGACGCGGACGTCTGCGGCACGGCCTCGGCCGGCTTCGACTACACCGTCGAGGACGGCAACGGCGGCAGCGCCACCGGCCACGTCGACATCGACCTCACGTGCGTCAACGAGGCGCCCGTCGCCGCGCCCGACACCATCTCCGGCAACGAGGACACGGACATCACCGCCACGAGCGGCGACCTGACCTCGAACGACACCGACGGCGACCCCGGCGACGTCCTCACCGTGACCGACGTCTCGAACGCGACCGGCGGCTCCGTGGCGCTCGACGGCGACACGATCGCGTTCACCCCGGACGCGAATGCCTGCGGCTCGGCCTACGGCGGCTTCGACTACACGGTCGAGGACGGCAACGGCGGCAGCGACACGGCCCACGTCACCGTGGACGTGACCTGCGTCAACGACAACCCGACAACCGCCGGCGACACCGCCTCGGGCACCGAGGACACGGACGTCGTGATCACGGCCTCCGACCTCGCGACCAACGACGCCGACACCGAGAGCGACCCGCTCACGGTCACGGGCGTCGCCAACGCCAGC
>JAICUV010000121.1 GCA_025935655.1 Chloroflexota bacterium
GACGCGGGCGACTGGGCGCGGGCGAGGCAGGCGCGCGGGCGAGGCGCCCGCCCGGCGCCCGGGCGATCCCCACAGCAGGCGACCCCATGCGGCGAAGCCGCGATACGCCGAGTGTCCGGGGAGGGCCGCGAGCAGGCGCTCCGCTAGAATGCGCGCCATGCCCAACCCGCTCGTCGTCATGAAGTTCGGCGGGTCGTCCGTGGCCGGCGCCGAGCGCATCAAGCGGGTCGCCCGGCGGATCGCGCGCGAGCGCACGAACGGCAGCGACCTCGTCGTCGTCGTGTCGGCGATGGGCGACACCACGGACGAGCTCCTCGCGCTCGCGGCCGCCATCACCGACGACCCGGACCCGCGCGAGCTGGACGTGCTCCTCGCGACGGGCGAGCACCAGAGCGCCACCCTCGTGTCCATGGCGCTCCAGGCGATGGGTGTCGCCGCGATCAGCCTGACCGGACCGCAGGCCGGCATCACGACCGACGGTCGTTACGGAAAGGCGCGCATCGCGGGCATCGACCCGCGACGCGTCCGGGCCGAGATCGGCGCCGGCAAGGTCGTCATCGTCGCCGGGTTCCAGGGCATGAGCGTCGCCCCGCTCGAGGCGATGGACAACAGCCCCACGGCCTCGGACGTGCACGCGGCCGAGATGACGACGCTGGGGCGCGGCGGCTCGGACACCACGGCCGTGGCGCTCGCTGCCCAGCTGGGCGCGGACCGCTGCCAGATCTTCACCGACGTCAAGGGCATCTACACCGCCGACCCGCGGATCGCCGACGACGCGCGCCAGCTCCCCGTCATCGGCTACGAGGAGATGATGGAGCTCGCCAACCAGGGCGCCCAGGTGATGCAGGTCCGGGCCGTCGAGCTCGGCTGGGTCAACGACGTCGTGATCGAGGTCCTCAGCTCGTTCGAGGACGCCCCCGGAACCCTGATCAAGGAGGACCTGCTCGTGGAGCAGCGGAACAAGGTCCGGGGCCTCGCCCACGACCGGAACGTCGCCAAGATCACGCTGGTGGGCGTCCCCGACAAGCCCGGTCTCGCGCGCAGCGTCTTCGGCCCGCTCGCCGATGCCGGCATCAACGTGGACATGATCGTCCAGAACGTCGGCCACGGCGGCTCGACAGACCTGTCGTTCACGATCCCGCGGGTCGAGCTGGCCAAGGCCAAGCGCCTCCTGGAGCCGATGATCCGCGACCTCGGCCTCGCCGACATCACGACCGACTCGAGCGTCGCGAAGATCTCGATCGTGGGCGCCGGAATCCAGAACGCGCCGGGCTACGCGGCGCGGATGTTCGGCACGCTCGCCGACGAGGGGATCAACATCGAGATGATCTCCACGTCCGAGATCCGGATCACGACGATCATCGCGGAGGACCGCGTCGAGGACGCCGTCCGCGCCCTCCATGCCGCCTTCGAGCTCGAGCAGCCGGAGAGCGAGCCGGCCGGAGCGGCCGCAGCCGCCGGCTGACGCGGTGATCGTGACCCCCGGCACCAACCCTGCCTTCGCGCGCGTCGAGCGGTTCGACCGCGTCGGCTCCACGAACGACGTCGTCCGCGACTGGCTCGCGACCGGCGAGCGGGAGATCTGCGTCGCGGTCGCCGGCGAGCAGACCGCGGGGCGGGGCCGCAACGGCCGGACCTGGACCGCGCCGCCGGGCGCCGCCCTGCTGCAGTCGCTGGGGTTCCGGCCCACCTGGATCGCCCCCGACCGGGCGTGGCGGATCCCGGCCACCCTCGCGCTCGCCATGGCCGACGCGGCGGAGGACGTCGCCGGGCTGCCCGTCGGTGCGGTGCGCCTCAAGTGGCCGAACGACCTCGTGGTCGAGGTGGCCGGCCCGCTCGCCCTGCTCATCGGGGAGCAGACGCCCGCGGAGGCGTCCGCCCGCCTCGCCGCACCCGTCGCGCTGCGCAAGCTCGCCGGCGTCCTGGGGGAGACCCAGGGGCTCGGGACGGACGATCCGCGGATGGTCGTCGGGATCGGCATCAACGCCGACTGGTCCGCGCGCGACTTCCCGCCCGAGCTCGCCGACTCCATGACCAGCCTGCGCGAGGCCTCCGGAGGCCGGCCGATCGACGGGGACACGCTGCTCGACGCGTTCCTCGAGCGCGTCGACGTCCGGATCGAGGCGCTCCGCGCGGGCGTCTTCGACGTCGCAGGCTGGACGGAGCGGCAGGCCACGACGGGCCGGAGCGTGACCCTCGATGCCGACGACGCCCCGCTCCACGTCCTCGGCGTCGACACCGGCACCGGCGCGCTCGTCGTGGCGGACGACGCCTCACCGCGCGGCGAGCGGCAGGTCCACGCGGGCGAGGTCACCCGCGTGCGGCTCGCGGCGGGGGTGTAACGCGATGGCCGGTCCGGTGTTTGGAAGGCGGGAGCGCACGACCGAGGCGTCGGTCGTCGTGCTCGATCGCGACCGGGCGCTCGTGGAGGAGGCGCGGCGCGACCCCGCCAGGTTCGACGCCCTGTATCGGAAGTACCTCGCCCAGGTGTATGCGTACGCGCTCTACGAGCTCGGGGACCACCACGCCGCGGAGGACGCGACGGAGCGCGTCTTCCTCCGTGCCCTCGCCGCGCTGCCGAGGTTCCGCGAGCTCGCCCGGTCGGAGGACGGCCCGGAGGCGAGCACGTTCCGCGTCTGGCTGTTCCGGATCGCTCGCAACGTCGTCGCGAACGAGCGCCGCGCGCGGCGCCGGCGGCCGACCGCGTCGCTCGAAGCGGCGCTCGGCGCCGCGATGGCGATCCCCGATGCCGTCGACCTCGAGGCGGATGCCGTGACCCGCGACGAGGCGGGCGAAGCCCTGCGCGCCGTCCGCGCGCTCCCGGACGACCGTCGCCGGGCGCTGACGCTGCGCTTCGTCGACGAGATGAGCACCGCCGAGATCGCGGGCATCCTCGGCCGGTCCGAGGGCGCCGTCCGCGTCCTCATCCACCGGGCGCTGGGCGCGGTCGCGCGTGACCTGGGCCATGACCGCGCGGACCGTCGCGACAGGTCCCGGGACGCCGCCCGGTGACGGGCGAGCAGGAGGTCGACGCGCTCGTCGCGGACCGCTACCTGGACGCGCTGCTCGCGGCCGTGGACCGGCACGCGGACGACGCCCCGTCCGACGCTTCGCTCGACCCCGACGTCCGCGAGGCGGCCCGCGTCCTGCGGGCATCGCTCGTGCGGGTCCATCCCTCCTTCCGGTTCGAGGAGCGGCTGGCGGGCCGGCTCGCGGATCTCGCCGCGGCCCAGGCGCGGCCCGCCCTCGCGGCGTCCGGCGCGGGCGCGGGCACCGTGGTCCCGTTCCCCGGCACCGCCGCCTCTGTCCTGGACGCGGACCCGCTCCTCGATGCGATCCTCCGCGGCGAGCTGGACCCGACGGACGCCGACGCCGTGGACAGCGCGACGGACGCGGTGCGCGGCCCCGACCGGCGCCCGCTCATCGTCGGCGGTGCGATCACGTCCGCGGCCATCTCGCTGGTGGGGGTGGCGTACGTCGCCTGGCGGGCATCCCGCCCCGCACCGGAGCGCTCGAACCGGGCGATGGCGCGGGCGCGCCGCGCCGCCCGGGCGCGCCGGGCCGCGGGAGTCGCCTGATGCCGATGAAGTTCCCGACCTTCCGCTCGCGGCAGGCCGGCACCGCCGAGAAGATGTGGACCCGCTGTCCCTCGTGCGAGGAGCAGCTGTTCAACAAGCAGCTGGAGAAGGCGATGTTCGTGTGCCCGACCTGCGGGCACCATTTCCGCCTCTCCGCGCCGGTCCGTCTCGGCCAGCTCATCGACGAGGGCTCCTGGGAGGAGCATGACCCGGGCCTCGTGTCGGTGGACCCGCTGGGCTTCGTGGACCAGAAGGCGTACCCGGACCGGGTGGCCGCCGCCCAGCTCGCGACCGGGCTCCGGGACGCCGCGATCTGGGGCACCGCCCGCATCGAGGGCCAGCCGCTCGCGATCGTCGTCATGGACTTCGCGTTCATGGGCGGCTCGATGGGCGCGGTCGTGGGGGAGAAGGTAGCCCGGGCCGCGGAGTCGGCCCTCGCGGAGCGACTGCCGCTCGTCATCGTCTCCGCCTCCGGGGGCGCGCGGATGCAGGAGGGCACGTTCGCGCTGATGCAGCTGGCGAAGACGATGGGCGCGCTCGAGCGCCTGCGCGAGGCCCGCGTCCCGTACATCTCGATCATGTCCGACCCCACCACCGGTGGCACGTTCGCGAGCTATGCCGCGATGGGCGACGTCAACCTCGCCGAGCCCAACGCCCTCATCGGGTTCGCCGGCGCTCGCGTCGGCGCCGGCACCATCGGCCAGGAGCTCCCGCCCGGCTTCCAGCGCGCGGAGTTCCTGTTCCACCACGGGTTCGTCGACCGCGTCGTGGCACGCCCGGACCTCCGTCGCGAGGTCGCCCAGCTCCTCCGCTTCCTCGTGCCGCCGGAGCCCGTCCATGGTTGACCGCATCCGCAACCGGGGCCGCGACGGCGAGGCGCCGGTGGACCCGGCGCCCGAGCCGCCGGCCGACCCCAAGGCCGCCAACTGGGCCCGCGTCCAGCTCGCGCGCAACCTGCGCCGACCGCGCACCCTCGAGTTCCTGGGCGTCATCGCCGACGAGTTCATCGAGCTCCACGGCGACCGCGTGTTCGGCGACGACGAGGCGATCGTGGCCGGCTTCGCGAAGATCGGCACCCACCGCGTCGCGGTCGTCGGCCAGCAGAAGGGCGCGGACACGGAGGAGAATCTCCGCCGTAGCTTCGGCATGCCGCACCCCGAGGGCTACCGCAAGGCGATGCGGATCATGGAGCTCGCCGAGCGGAGCGGCCTCCCGGTCGTCACCTTCGTGGACGTCCCGGGCGCGCACCCCGGTCCCGAGAGCGAGGAGCGCGGCATCGCGGAGGCGATCGCGCGCAGCGTGGGCCTGATGACGCGGCTGCGCACCCCGATCGTCACGATCATCACCGGCGAGGGCGGCTCGGGCGGGGCGCTGGCCATCGCGGTCGGCGACGTCGTCCTGGCGCTCGAGAACGCCGTGTACTCGGTCATCTCGCCGGAGGGCTGCGCGAGCATCCTGTGGCGCACCGCCGACGAGGCGCCCACCGCGGCGCTCGCGATGAAGATGAGCGTGCTCGACCAGCAGGCGCTGGGGGTCGTCGACGAGGTCATCCCGGAGCCGGCCGAGGGCGCGCACACGGACCACGAGGAGACGGGCCGCCGCCTGAAGGCCGTCCTCGTGCGGGAGCTGGACCGGCTGACGGCCATCCCGCTCGACGAACTGGTCGAGGATCGCTATCGCCGGTACCGTTCGCTCGGCGCGTACGCCGAGCTCGCGGGTCCGGCGCCCACGCAACCCGTCCCGCCCCGTCCGGGCCTGGCGGACCGCCTGCGCGGTCTGCTCGAGGCCGGCCAGCGGGCGATCCCCGCACCGCCCGCCGGGCGGCGCGACGAGCCACCAGCCCGCGAGGACGTCTAGCCAATGCCCGAGCCCCAGCAACCCGGCGACAGGACGCCTGCCCAACGGCAGGCCGACCACGCGAGCCTCGCGCAGCTCTCGGAGACGCTCGTGCCCGCCATCGTCGCCAAGCTCACGGGGAGCGGGCTCGGCGAGGTCGAGGTCCGCGAGGGCGACTGGCGGATCCGCGTCAGGCGCCCGCTCGGCGGCGCGGCCTCCGCTCACGCCCGCCGCACCGAGCGACCGCGCCTCGGCACCCAGGCCGCGCACGCGGAGCCGCGCCCGTCCAAGGCGCCGCCGCTCGTGGAGCCGGCCGATCCCGATCGCGCCGTCGCGACCTCGCCCGCGGTGGGCGTGTTCCGCCCGGGCGTCTCGCTCGGGACCGCGGTCCACGCGGGTGACCGGATCGCCACGATCGACCTGCTGGGCATCGCGCAGGACGTCACCTCGCCCATCGACGGGACGCTCGTGGAGCTGTTCGTCCAGGCCGGCGAGGCCGTCGAGTACGGCGAGGAGATCGGGGCCATCGAGGCGGAGGCGCCGACGGCCCCCGCCGACGAGCCGCCGGCCGCCGCGACGGGGGAGGGCTGAGCATGGTCAGCCGGGTCCTCATCGCGAACCGGGGCGAGATCGCCCTGCGCATCCTGCGAGCCTGCCGCACGCTCGGCATCGAGGCCGTCGTCGCGTACTCCGAGGCGGACCGCGAGTCGCTCGCCCCGATGCTCGCAGACGAGGCGATCTGCATCGGGCCCGCGGACGCCAAGCGCTCCTACCTGTCGGCGCCGGCGCTCATCTCGGCGGCGCTCGTCACAGGCTGCGACTCCATCCACCCGGGCTACGGGTTCCTGTCCGAGGACGACGCGTTCGCCGACGCCGTCCGCGCCCACGAGCTCACGTTCATCGGCCCGTCGGCGCACGTCCTCGAGCGGTTCGCGTCGAAGGAGGAGACCCGCCGGCTGCTCGCCGCGCACGGCCTGCCCACGATCCCGGGCTCCGGTCTCCTGCTCGACGAGGCGCAGGCCCTGGAGGAGGCCGAGCGCGTCGGCTACCCGGTCCTCGTGAAGCCGTCCGCGGGTGGCGGCGGCAAGGGCATGCGCATGGTCCGCTCCGCGCGCGAGCTCGCGGCCGTGCTCCCGATCTGCCGCTCCGAGGCCCGCGCCGCGTTCGGCGACGACTCCCTGTACCTCGAACGGTGGCTCCAGGACAACCGCCACGTGGAGATCCAGGTGGCCGTGGACCGGTTCGGCCACGGGGTCCACCTCTGGGAGCGCGACTGCTCCGTCCAGCGCCGCCACCAG
This sequence comes from Chloroflexota bacterium, assembly GCA_025935655.1. Classification (GTDB taxonomy): domain Bacteria; phylum Chloroflexota; class Limnocylindria; order Limnocylindrales; family CSP1-4; genus CAIXZV01. The sequence goes on from JAICUV010000121.1 coordinate 6,713, forward strand.
AAGATCCTCGAGGAGAGCCCGTCTCCCGCGATGACCGTGGCCGGCCGCCGGGAGCTCGCGGAGACCGCGATCCAGGCCGTGGTGGCCGCGGGGTACGAGAACGTCGGCACCCTCGAGTTCCTCGTGGACGCCGACGGCAACGCCTACTTCATCGAGATCAACTGCCGGATCCAGGTCGAGCACCCGATCACCGAGATGCTGACCGGCATCGACCTCGTGGCGCTCCAGATCCGGATCGCCAGCGGCGAGCCGCTGGGCTTCAACCAGGCGGACGTCCCGCAGCGCGGGCACGCGATCGAGTTCCGGATCAACGCCGAGGACCCGGAGCACGACTTCCGCCCCGGGGCCGGCACGATCGAGCGGTTCAACGCCCCGGGCGGTCCCGGCGTCCGCTTCGACAGCCACGCCTACCAGGGCTACGAGGTGCCCCCGTTCTACGACAGCCTGCTGGGCAAGCTCATCGTCTGGGGGCCGACGCGCGAGGCGGCGATCGCCCGCGGGCGCGCCGCCCTCCAGGAGCTCGTGATCGAGGGCGTCGTCACCAACGTCCAGATCCACCGCGCGCTGCTCGACTCGGAGCCGTTCCTGGACGGCAAGTTCACGACCAACCTCCTGGACCGCGTCGGCAGCGCCGCGTTCCTCGCCGCGGAGCAGCGGGCATGACCGGCCCGCTCGCCCACGCGGCGTGCACCCCTGCACGCAACCCCGTTCGGCGCACCGCCGCCGTGGGGCACACTCCCCCCGCCTGCTTCCGGAGCCACCAGTGACCGACGCCACACCCGATACGCCCGCGACACCCAGCATCGCCGCTCCCTTCTCCACGAAGGTCATCGAGGGCCTCATCCCGCACCGCTGGCCGTTCCTGCTCGTGGACCGGATCGTGGAGTACGCGCCCGCCGAGAAGCGGATCGTCGGGATCAAGGCCGTGACCGCGACCGAGTGGTTCTTCCAGGGCCACTTCCCGGGCCTGCCGGTCATGCCGGGCGTCATCCAGGTGGAGGCGCTGGCCCAGACGATGGCCGTGTATGTCGCGACGCAGCCGGGGTTCGGCGACCGGATCGGGCTGTTCGCGGGCATCGACGAGGTCCGCTTCAAGCGGGTCGTCGTGCCGGGTGACACGCTCCGGCTCGAGATCACGATGGAGAAGCTGGGCAGCCGGTTCGGCAAGGGCCGCGGCGTCGCGAGCGTCGACGGCGAGGTCGCGTGCGAAGGCGTCCTCACCTTCATCATCCCGCCCGCGGGGGTCCTGGGATGACACGCATCGCCATCCTGTCCGACGTCCACGGCAACCGGGTCGCGCTCGAGGCGGTCAGCAAGGAGCTCCGGCGCGAGAAGCCGGACGCCGTGCTCGTCGCCGGCGACCTCGTCCTCAACGGGCCGGACCCGAACGGCACGATCGACGCGCTGCGCGTCCTCGAGTCCGAGGGGGCCCTCATCGTCTCGGGCAACACCGACATCGCCGTCGGGGACTTCGACTACGGCAGCGCGTTCCCGCAGTACCAGGACGGCGTGCCGGACACGATCGTCGCGGCCGCCGAGTGGGCGCATGACGAGCTGGGCGACGACCAGCTGGAGTGGCTCCGCCGGCTGCCGTCCGAGCGCCGGATCCGCACCGCCGACGACTCGCTCGTGCTGGTGGTCCACGCGTCGCCCGGGTCCCAGACCCGCGGCTTCGACCAGGCGCTGGACGCGAACATCGTGTTCGAGCGCGCATCGGCCACCGACGCCCGCGTCATCTGCGTCGGCCACACCCACATCCCCGAGATCCGCGACCTGGGCTGGAAGGTCATCGTGAACGCCGGCTCGGCGGGGTACGTGTTCGACGGCGATGCCACGGCCTCGTGGGCTGTCGTCGACGTCCACGAGGGCACCGTCACGGGCGAGATCCGGCGCACCGCGTTCGATGCCGTGGCCGTGGCCAACGCGATCAGCGAGCGCGGGCTGCCCGGCGACGTCTACCGCGCCGCGACGGTGCGCACCGGGAAGCTGGTCCGATGACCTGGAGCTGGCCCGAGCGGCCGCGACGCGTCGTCGTGACCGGCATGGGCACCGTCAACGGGCTGGGCCAGGACGTCCCCACGTTCTGGTCGGCGCTCGTGGCCGGCACGTCGGGCGTGGCCCCGATCACGCTGTTCGACCCCTCGCGGGTGGACGTGAAGATGGCGTCCGAGGTCAAGGGATTCGATCCCTCGGGCGTCCTCGACCGCAAGGAGATGCGGCGGACCGACCGCTACATCCAGTTCGCGCTGGTGTGCGCCCGCCAGGCGCTCGACCACGCGGGCCTCCCGGGCCGTCTCGACGACGACCTCGCGGCGCGGACCGGCGTGATCATCGGGTCCGGGCTCGGCGGCGTCTCCACGCTGTTCGACAACGTCCTCGTCATGGCCGAGCGCGGGCCGGACCGCATCTCGCCGTTCTTCGTGCCCATGGGCATCGCGAACGTCGGCGCGGGGCAGGTCGCGATCGCCACGGGCGCCATCGGCCCCAACTTCGCCACGGTTTCCGCGTGCGCGACGGGCGGACACGCGCTGGGCGAGTCGTGGGAGACGATCCGCCGCGGCGACGCGGACATCATGATCGCGGGCGGCGTGGAGGCCGGCATCCACGAGGCGACGGTCGGCGGCTTCGCGTCGATGAAGGCGCTGTCCACCCGCAACGACGACCCGACGGGGGCGTCCCGGCCGTTCGACGCGGATCGCGACGGCTTCGTCATGGGCGAGGGCGGCGCCGTCGTGATCCTCGAGGCGCTCGAGTCCGCGGAGGCCCGCGGCGCGACGCCGCTGGCGGAGCTCGTGGGCTACGGGGCGACCGCGGACGCGTCGCACATC
>JAICUV010000023.1 GCA_025935655.1 Chloroflexota bacterium
GGTGACCGTCATGACCGCCTACGAGCAGCTGACCGCCGAAGGCTACCTCGAGGCCCACCCGGGACGGGGGACGCTCGTGGCGCCGGGGCTGCCGGACCTCCGGGCGGGCATGCGGCCGCGATCCGTGCCGCGGCTGCCGGGCAAGGCGAGCCCCGGCGTCCTGCCGGAGCCGTCCGGCGGTCCGCGGCGGCCGTTCTTCGAGGGCACGCACTCCCGCCCGCGGTTCGACTTCCGGACGGGATCCACCAGCCTCGACCTGTTCCCGTCGGCGGTCTGGGAGCGGCTGCTGCCGCGGGCGTGGCGCGACCTCGCCTCGGACCCGGAACCCGCGACGACGTACCGCTGGCCGGAGGGCGACCCACGCCTGCGGGCCGAGCTGGCGGCATACCTCGGGATGTCGCGGGCCGTGCGCGCCACGCCGGAGCAGGTCGTCGTGACGGCCGGTGCCCAGGGGGCGTTCGCGACCGCGGGCCGGCTGTGGCTGTCGGACGGGCGGACGCTGGCGATGGAGGACCCCTCCTCGCCCCACCTCCGGCGCACCTTCGAAGGCCTCGGGGTCGAGACGATCCCCGTGCCGGTCGACGACCGCGGGCTGCTCGTGGACCGCCTCCCGGACGGCCCGTCGGGCGTGCTCGTCACGCCCTCGTGGCAGCACCCCAACGGCGGCACGATGCCGGTGGCCCGGCGGATGCACCTGCTGGCCTGGGCGGCCCGCAACCGGGCGGTGGTCATCGAGGACGACTGCGACTCGGAGCTCCGCTACGAGGGGCACCCGCAGCCGTCGCTCCAGGGGCTGGACGACGCGGGCCGTGTGCTCTACGTCGGGACGTTCTCCAAGGTGCTCTACCCGGGCCTGCGGATCGGCTGCGCCGTCGTCCCGGCCGCCGCCAGCGAGCTGTTCGTCGCGCGCCACGAGGCTGCCTACCGCGGGCCCGGCGCGCTCGAGCAGCGCGCGCTCGCGCTGTTCCTCGCCGAGGGCCACTACGAGCGGCATCTCGCCCGCCTGCGGGTCCACAACGCCGAGCGGCAGGCCGCGCTCCTCGCCGCGCTCGCCGCCGAGCTGGGCACGGTGGTGTCGGCACGCCCGGCCGCGGCGGGCACGCACCTCGTCGTCCGGATCGAGGACGTGTCGCTGTCCGCGACCCAGCTCGCGATGCGCGCACGGGCGCTCGGCGTGGCGGTGGAGCCCCTGTCGTTCTCCCGCCGGCTGGACGCAGGCGACCGGGAGCTGGCGATCCACTACGCGCGCCTGTCGCCGCCGGAGATCCTCGAGGGCGTCAGGCTGCTCGCCCGGGCGGCCGAGCGGCGGGCCGGGTCCGGACGTGGAGCAGGCTCGGGCGCGGCGTCCCCGTAGCGCCGCCGCCCGCGGAGGCGTAAGCCGGCGATAAGCGCACGGTGAGGGCCGGACAAGGCACCCCCGTCACCCTGCGCGCATGAACGACACCGAGAAGCGACGCGCCAAGCGCCGGCGCAAGGCCGGCAAGCACTACCGCACCTGGGACCTCGGCAACGGGATCGAGCAGGCGACACCCGAGGCGGTGTTCAAGGCGATGGGCGGTCTGCCACCGGATCTCGACTGGGATGCGCTGGCGCCCAGCGTCGTCCCGATCCTCCCACGCCGGCGGCCGCTCCCGCCCCAGGCGGGAGAGCCGTTCCGGGTGACGCTGCCACCGGGGATCCCCACCGGCTTCGGGATCGACATCGGCCCCGCGTTCCTCGTCGTCGGGACGTCCCTCCTCGAGTCGTGGCCCATCGGCCCGGCGGAGCTCGTGGCCACCGGGCTCGAGAACCTCCGTGCGCGGATGCGCGGCGTCCGTGCGCGGGACCTCGTCGCGCAGGCCATCGACGGCGTCCCGGTGCGGGTGCTCCAGTCCGGGGTCGGCTGCGCCTCGGCGCTCGTCCTCGTGCCCGACGAGCTCGCCCGGATCTTCGGCGACGACCCGCAGTGCCTGATCGCACCGATGCGCGACCTGCTGATCTCGCTGCCGTTCGACGCGGACCGGTCGTTCGTTGGCTGGCTCAACGAGGAGTTCAGCACGATGGATCCGAACGGCCTGGAGCTGGACGCGTTCACGCTGGAGGCCGGCGCGGTGCGCTACGAGGTCCTGCGTCCACCGCGTGGCTAGTTGCCGACGGTCACGCTCTCGCTGTGGCTGGCGGTCGCCCCCGTGGTCGAGGTCGCGGCGAGGGTGACCGTCCAGGTGCCCGCCGAGTCGTACGCGTGGGTCGGGTTGCGCGAGGTCGACGTCGCGCCGTCGCCGAACGACCAGACCCAGGTCGCCGCGTTCTTCGACCGGTTGGCGAACGCGACGGTCAGCCCGTTGACGGTGTAGGTGAAGTCGACGATCGGGGGCTTCGGGGTCGCCGTCGGGGCGGGCGTCGGCGCGGGCGTTGGTGCCGGGGTGTCCGTCGGCGCCGGCGTGGGGGCCGGGGTGTCCGTGGGTGCGCTCGTGGGCGGCGGGGTCGGGCCGTCGGTGGGTGCGGGCGTCGGGCTGGGGCCTCCCGGGCGCGGTGTGGGCGTCGCGCCGGGCACGGTCGGGCCCGGTCCGCCGGCATCGCCGCCGCCCGCGATGTCCGAACCGGTCCCGGTCGTCGCACCGGGCGCGGGCGTCGTCGCGACCTGCCCGATCGCACGGGGATCACCGGGCGGGAACGTGGGTGCACCCGGCGAGGCGGCGACCGGGCTCGTCGATCCCGCGCCCGCATCGGGTGTGCCCGTCGCCTCGGCGACCAGGCCGGCGGGCTCCGGCCGCAGCACCCCCGTGACCGCGACGCCGCCGAGCGCGAGGATCGTCGCCAGCCCGGCGACGACGAGCGCTCCCAGGCGGCGATCACGCCGCGGCGGCTCGGCACTCGCCGTTGCTGCGGGCCCGACGTCCGGCGGAACGGCGTCCACCGGCCGACCGTCGGTGATCGGCGCGCTGCCGCGGTCCCGCATCGCCGGGGAGAGGTTCGAGGTCGTGCGGGTCGCGAGCGGCGGCGGGGAATCGGCGAGGCGGCGGGCGAAGGCGGCGGTGGACGCGAATGTCGCGTCGCCGTCCGTGCGCTGGACCGCCGATCGGGCGAGCGGATCGACCATCGTCACGGCCGCCCCTGTGGCGCCCGGTGGGGGCGTCAAGCCCGGCGCGGGCTGCCCGCTCGTTGGGGCAGTGACGGCCGGCGGGCCGGGCACGCGGTCCGCAGCGGCGCCCGCCGACGTGGTGGTGGCGGCCGACGTGGTCGTGGCGACCGATGTGGCGGCGCCGGCCGATGTCGCGACCGCACCGGGATCCACGCGCGCGAGGGCGGGGGGCGGGATCGGCCCGGGCCTCGAATGGGTGGCGGCCGGCCGGTCTGCGGCGGCGCGCCGCTCGCGCCAGCTGCGGAAGCGTCGCCCGAGCAGGCTCCCGACGATCGCCGCGACGACGATCCCAAGGAGCGCTCCACCGATCAGTGCGATCGACTCGAGCGGCATCACCCCTCGTCGGCTCGTTGCCCCCTGCGCGATCGTATACGACTGCGGCCGCCCGCATGGCCCGACCTCGCGCCGTCCGTCCCGTACGCTGGGCACGGACACGCAACCCCAGGAGCCCCGATGACCGACGACCAGGCGCCCGCCCGCCGCCAGCTGCGATATCGCGGCGAACGCTCGTACGGGTATCTCGAGCCCGGTCGCGACTATCGCGCGTTCGCGCTCGCGAGCGAGACGGAGCGCGTGCCGCCGTTCGTCGTCGAGGTGAGCGAGGCCGAGGAGGCGCGCACCTGGCGGCTGCTGGCGACCCACCCGGCGATCAGCCTCCACGATCACCTCGAGGTCTACCCGGTCGATCTCGCCGAGGCCGACGACTGGGTCCGTGACGCCCACCCGTTCACGGGCTACGAGGGGCTCGCGCGCTCCGGGTTGGCCGCGGTGTTCGAGAACTTCGGCGACGGCACGGCGACGATCACCAGCAAGAGCGGCTGGAAGTGGACGGACGTGATCCACGACATCGGCATGCGCTACGCGGACTGGGCACACCAGGACTTCGCCATCAGGGCGGAGACGCGTGCCGACATCGCCGACGCCTTCGCGAACGGGCAGGTCGCGCTCATCGGCGCGCTCGAGGCGGCGACGCCGATCGAGAACGAGCTCGACCGGATCGACGTCCTCTACGGCCTGGGGATCCGGATGCTCGGCGTCACCTACAGCGAATCGAACGCGCTCGGATCCGGGTGCCGGGAGACGACGGACGGCGGGCTGACCGGCTTCGGACGGCGGGCCGTCGAGCGCATGAACCGGCTGGGCATCCTCATCGACGTCAGCCACGCCGGCGACCGGACGAGCCTCGACACCATCCAGGCGAGCCGCGTCCCCGTGTGCATCAGCCACTCCGGCTCGCGCGAGCTGTGGCCGATCAGCAAGTGCAAGCCGGACGACGTCATCCGGGCGTGCGCGGAGCGCGGAGGCGTCATCGGCATCGAGGCGGCGCCGGGCACGACGATGGTCAAGCCGGATCTCGTCGAGGCGAGCATCGAGACGTTCATGCGCCACTTCGAGTACTGCGTCGACCTCGTCGGGATCGACGGGGTCACCTTCGGGCCGGACACCTTCTTCGGCGACCATGCCGGCACGTACCTCACGCCGCAGGGTGCGCTCCTCGCGAGCGGCGATTCCGAGTACGACAGCGTCGTCCCCGAGCACGTCGTGGGGCTCGAGAACATCGGCGACTACCCCAACATCGTGCGCTGGCTGGTGAAGCACGGCTACAGCGACGACGAGATCGCCAAGGCGACCGGCGGCAACACGCTCCGGGTGCTCGAGCAGGCCTGGGCCCGGTAGCGGAGGCGGCATGGTGGTGGCGACGCGCAAGGTCGGGATCCTCACCGCGGGCGGCGACAGCCCGGGGCTCAACGCCGCGATCCGCGGCTTCGGCAAGGCGGCCATCGGCTACGGCTGGGAGGTCACCGGCTACCGGGACGGGTTCCGAGGCCTCGCCGAGGACCGGCGGGTCAAGCTCACCTCGTCCGCGCTGGCCGGCATCCTCACGGTCGGCGGCACGATCCTGGGCACGAGCCGCGACAAGCCGCACCGGATGATCATCGACGGCGAGACGCGGGACATGACGGACGCGATCGTCGCGACCTACCGCAAGGCGGGGCTGGACGCGCTCGTGTGCATCGGCGGCGGAGGGACCGCGAAGAACGCGCTGCGCCTGTCGAAGGCCGGGCTCAACATCATCACGCTGCCCAAGACGATCGACGCCGACCTCGCGATGACCGACGCCTCGATCGGGTTCGCGACGGCGCTCGAGATCGCCACCGACGCCATCGACCGCCTGCACTCAACGGCCCACAGCCATCACCGGATCATCGTGGCGGAGCTCATGGGTCACGGCGCCGGCTGGCTGACGCTGGGGGCGGGGCTCGCCGGCGGCGCGGACGTGATCCTCATCCCCGAGATCCCGTACGCCGTGGGCAGCATCGCGGCGGCGATCAAGCGCCGGGTGAAGGCGGGAACGAACTTCTCGATCGTCGCGGTCGCGGAGGGCGCGCGCTCCGTGGAGGATGCGAAGGCGCTGGCCGCGGCGCAGATGCGGATGGAGAAGGCCGGCGACCGGACCGCGAAGGAGGCGGCCCGCGCCGAGTACGACCTGCTGGAGCTCCAGCATGTCGGCAACACGCTCCGGCTCGCGCACCAGCTCGAGCAGCTCACCGGCCTCGAGTCGCGGGTCACGATCCTGGGCTACGTCCAGCGCGGCGGGACGCCGTCGCCCGTGGACCGGCTGCTCGGGACGCGCGTGGGATCGGCCGCCGCGGACCTCGTGAAAGAGGGCACCTTCGGGGTCATGGTCGCGGCCCGTGGCGACACCACCGTGGCGGTGCCGCTCGCCGAGGTGGCCGGGAAGCGGAACCTCGTCCCTGCCGACCACCCGTGGATCGCCGCCGCGCGTCACGTGGGCACCTGCCTGGGCGACTGACCCGCCCGCACTGCGCGTGGCTGCGCTGTCCGCTCGAGGGCACCCGCCCGGCCCGCCTCGGGAGCCGTTCCCTGTCACCTACGCCTGGAGCGAGTGTTGGCCAGAGGATCCGCGCCGTGGGCACCCACCTACTCGTGGGGGTGGTGCCTGCACGGGATCCGCGGTCTCGGCCACGCCAAACACTCGCCCCAGTTGTGCCTGGGGGAGAACGCCGCGAAGGGCGAGGAATGCGGGGATGCGCGCCGGTAGCGGAGTGAGACGACGCCGGTCGGGAACGTCCGCGCGTCCAGCAGCTGGCGTTCCACTCGCTCGTGAAGGGCGGAGAGAACCCCGTCCCGCGACCGTTCGTCGTCACCTACGCGCGGAGCGAGTGTTGGCGGGCGGTTTCGCGCCGCAGGCAGCCACCTACTCGCCTGGGTTGTGCCTGCATGGGGATCCGGGGCCGGCGCGCCGTCAACACTCGCTCCACTTGTGCGTGATGGCGAGATGGCGACGGAAGACCGACCGCCCAGGGCCAGGCTCCGCTCCCCTACGCGGTCCGGTAGCGGAGCAGGACGACGCCAGACCGGTACGTGCGCGTCTCGACGAGCTCCAGTTCCACCCGCTCGTCGAGCGGCGGAAAGAACCGCGTCCCGCCACCGAGCACGACCGGGTGGACGTACAGCCGGTACTCGTCCACGAGCCCCGCGGCGATGAGCGAGCCCGCGAGCGTCGGCCCACCGACGTCCATGTCGGCCTCGCTCGCCGACTTGAGCCGCGCGACCTCGGCCACCGCATCCTCGCGCACGAGCCGCGACCCGTGCTCCACGGCGTCGAGCGAACGGGAGAACACCACCTTGGGCGTCGTCCGCCAGATCCGGGCGAACTCGACCATCGCGGGCGTCGCCGCCGGGTCGCGGTCGCCGGCCGGCCAGTAGCCGGCCATCAGCTCGTACATCCGCCTGCCGTAGAGGAAGGTGTCCATCGAGCGCGCCTCCTCGTTGAACACCTCGTGCAGCTCCTCGTCGACGCGCACCCAGTCGAGGGAGCGCTCGGGCGAGTCGACGAACCCGTCGAGCGACACGGACATCGAGAAGCGCAGGCGGCCCATGGCCGACACACTACCGCGGCCGGCCCCGATCGGGACCGGCCGCGAGGAACGAGAAGCCGGCGACGGACGCGAGGTACGTCGGCCGCCGCCGGCTCATGTGGTGGGATCAGGACTTCGGCAGCAGGACCCCGTCGATGATGTAGACGGTGGCGTTCTTCGTCTGGACGTTGCCGCAGACGACCTTCGCCGTGCCGTTGACCGTGAAGTCCTCGCCGCTGCCGGTGACCTCGATCGTCCCGCCCTGCAGCGTCGTGTGGGTGCCCGCGAGCATGTCCGGCGTGATCCGGCCGGGCACGACGTGGTACGTCAGCACCGTCGTGAGGAGGCCCTTCGGGTCGGCCAGCGCCGCGTCGAGGGTCGCCTTGTCGAGCGCCGTGAACGCGTCGTTCGTGGGGGCGAACACGGTGATGTCGGGCGTCGTGTTGAGCGTGTCGGCGAGGCCGGCGGCACCAACCGCGGTCACGAGGGTCGAGAGCGCCGGGTTGTTGGAGGCGGCCGTCGCCACCGGGTCGAGCGCCATGCCGTTGAAGCTGCCGGCGCCGTCCGCCGGGACCGATGCGCAGGCGCTGCCGAACGGCCCGTCGGTCATGCCCTGGCTGGGGGCCATGGACTCCGGTGCCATGGACGATGGCGCCATGGACTCGGGCGCCATGGACGCAGGCGCCATGGACGGCGCCATGGATGCGGGGGCGGCCGTCGAGCCGCCGCTGCCGGACGAGCAGGCCGCGAACACGAGCGCTGCGCTGAACAGCAGTCCGCCGGCGCGGGCCACCCTGGTCTTGTTCGTCATCTGTGAATCTCCTGTGGGCTCTCTGGTGGATGTCGGGTCCCGTGACGCCCGGCCCATCGCCCGCTCACCGGGAGGAGGTCGGCGAGCGGTGCGAGGGGGGGCCGCACGGAGGTGGATGCGCGGGCGGGCGCGGATCGGATCACCGCGGACCGGATCACCGCGGACCGGATCACCCCGGATCGGATCACCCGCGGACCGGATCACCCGCGGATCGGGTATCCCGGATCGAGCCGTGCGATAGTCGGAGCGAATGGCCCAGCCCGACGCCAGCCCCGAGGTCCCGCCGCCCACCCGCCGACGCCGCGGCACCCGCAGGCTCGCCAGGCTCGTCATCGATCCCGCGCCGCTCCGGCTGGACCGTGACTACCGGCTCCTGTGGTCCGGGCAGGCGATCAGCACGACGGGCCGGTTCATCACCCAGGTCGTGCTCCCGTACCAGGTCTACGTGCTGACGGGGGACCTGCTCGCGGTCGGCCTGCTGTCGATCGTGCAGCTGATCCCGATCCTCGCCTTCTCGCTCGGCGGCGGCGCCGTGGCCGACGCGGTGGACCGCCGCCGCCTGCTCCTCGTCACGCAGCTCGGGCTCATGGGCTGCTCGGCGGCGCTTGCCGGGCTCGCGCTCCTCCCCGCCCCGCCGCTGTTCGCGCTGTACGTCGTCGCGTTCGTCGCGGCCGGGCTCGGGTCGATCGACCAGCCGGCCCGCGCCAGCTCGATCCCGCGCCTCGTGCCACCGGAGCGCCTGCCGGCGGCGATCTCCCTCAACCAGGTCGTGTTCAACGGCAGCGCGGTGATCGGCCCGGCGCTGGGCGGGATCATCCTCGCGACGCTCGGGATCGCCGCCGCCTACACGGTCGACGTCGTCACGTTCCTCGCGGCGATCGTGGCCCTGCTGCTCATGCACCCGATCCCGCCGACGGCTGGCCAGGCGCGGGCCAGCGTCCAGAGCATCCTCGAGGGCCTCCGGTTCGCCCGCAGCAAGCGGGAGCTCCTGGCCACGTTCATCGTCGACATCAACGCGATGGTCTTCGGCTCGCCCCGTGCGCTGTTCCCGGCACTCGCGCTGGACGTGTTCAAGGTGGGGCCCGCGGGCGTCGGGTTCATGGCGTCTGCGGCGGGGCTCGGGGCGCTGCTCGCGGCGCTGTTCTCGGGCTGGACGGGTCGCGTGACACGGCCCGGCCGCGCGGTCCTCGTGGCGGTCGCGGTGTGGGGCGTCGGCATCATCGGCTTCGGCCTCTCCACGTTCAGCTTTCCGCTCGCCCTGGCCTTCCTCGCGCTCGCCGCGGGCGCCGACGTCATCAGCGCCGTGCTCCGGAGCGCGATGATGCAGGTGCTGACGCCGGACCCGTTGCGCGGTCGCGTGAGCTCCATCCACGTGCTGGTGGTGACGGGCGGTCCGCGGATCGGCGACGTGGAGGCGGCCGCGGTGGCGTCGGTGATCGGCCCGGTGGGGTCGGTGGTCACGGGCGGGATCCTGACCCTCGTGGGCCTCGGGGTCATCAACCTCGCGATGCCCGAGTTCAACCGCCTCGAGATGCGCCTGGACCACGCCGAACCCGTGGGCTGAGCCCCGCCGGCCGACGGCGCGCGAACCCGGAACGGCGCCGACGCGTAGGGTCCTGCGATGGGTCCGCGGCTGTTCTGCATCCCAGCGACCGAGGCGCCGGTCGTCGCCGTCCTGCGGCGCGGCCCCAGCGACTGGTTCCACCTGGGCCGCTGGGACACCGACGCCGGCACCTACGAGCCCGGCGCGTGGCTCCGGGGAACGGTCTATCCGCAGCGCTGCGACCTGTCGCCGGACGGGCGCTGGTTCGTGTACTTCGCGCTCAAGGCGAGCGCGTCCTGGGCGCCAGGCCCCACGTTCATCGCCGTGTCACGGCTGCCGTGGCTGACGGCGCTCGCCGCGTGGGGCACGGGTGGCACCTGGACCCGCGGCCTCGCGTTCGTGCCCCGCGGGACGGCCGCGCATCCGCCGCCGCCGCCGGACACCGGGGCGCTCGAGCCACTGCTCCAGCGGTATGCCCTGGACCACCGGCGGCCGGCCTCGTTCGCGGTGGAGCGCGCACGGGGCTGGACGGAGACCGCCGACACCCCGCCGCAGGCGGCGGACGACCCGTGGGACGAGAAGCGCATCGCGCGGGTCACGATGGAGAAGCCGCGCCCGGGCGACAGCGCGGTCAGCCTCCGCGTCCGCGGCTGGTACGCCGCCCACCGCGCGTTCGGGCCGGCACGCGATCCCGCGCGGTACGCGCTGGCCGACGCCAGCGGCGAGGAGCGTCCGCTCGACGGCGTGCAGTGGGCGGACTGGGCGCGGGATGGCAGGCTCCTCGTGGCGACGGTGGGCGGGCAGCTCCAGGTCCGGCCGGATCCGGCTCGTCCCGACCCCACGTGGGAGGCCGACGAGTCCGCGCTGCGCCCGGATCCGGCGCCCCCGCCGGCCGAGGCCGCCGTGTGGTGACCGGCACGCCGCGCGCGCAGGCGACGTCGCCCGGCGAAATGCGAACGAATCGGCCCCCTCGGACGCCCTTGATGGCAGATGCAACAACCGACGTCGATGCTGCGTCATGGGCATGCGTTCCAAGACATGCCTGTGGGGGGTCCTGTCGATGCGAAGCCTGGTGTTCGGAATCGGTCTCGCGGGGCTGATCGGTGTGGCCGTACTCGCGCCGCCATTCGCCCGCGCCGGGACGACCGGCCCCTCGATCCCGTTCGGCGCCGCGATCGCGGCCTCGCGCCTCGTCGTCATCGCCACGACGGAGCTGCGTGCCGACGGCGCCATCGTGGTCCACGTGGAGCGCGTGCTCGCGGGCGCCCGTCCGGCGACGTCGTCGCTGGTGTTCACCGAGCCGCAGGACCCGCCCGCGTTCGTCGACGGCGGCCGTGCGGTCATCGCCTTCGGCGAGCCCACGTCCATCGAGGCAGCCGCCCCGACCCGCGCCTGGCAGATCAGCGCGGACGGGTACGTCGACCCGGACGGGATCCAGCCCGCGGACGGACTGCCGCCCACGCTCGCGGCGCTGTACACGTGGTTCGGCGTCCCGATGCGCGTGGAGCCGGCGGCAGGCGCGGACGGCGGGCTGGCGAACGCCCTCGGTCCCATCCTGCTGGTGCTCGTCGCCCTCGCGCTGGCGGAGGGCGGGATCGCGCACCGTGACCGGCGTCGCGCCCCCGGCGGCTGAGCCGGCGGGCCACCGCCCGCCCGGGAGCCGCACCCCGCCTTGACACGCTCTCCGGGCGCCGCGATCCTGCGGGGCAGGCCGCATCACCCGAGGCGTCACCCCGGGGCCGTGCACCCAGCCCAGGGGAGCGACATGAGCATCAGCGAGAACCTGATCCCGAACGAGACGATCGTCCTCGAGGTGAAGAAGCACTGGATCGCGCCCGTCCGTGACTCGCTGCCGGCGGCCGGCCTGATCATCCTCGCGGCGATCCTCGGCATCGTGAAGCCCACGGGAGACGGGTTCCTCGGCTGGATCGGCAGCGTGCTGGGCATCATTCAGTGGGGGCTCGTGATCGCCGGCATCGCCTGGATCGTCTACAACGTCATCGTGTGGCGGACGGCCGAGTTCGCGGTCACAACGCTCCGGGTCCTGCGCTACGAGGGCGTCATCCGCCGGCGCAGCTCCGAGACGCTGCTGTCCGCGGTGAGCGACGTCAAGCTCAACGTCGGGATGCTCGGCAAGCAGCTCGGCTACGGCGACATCCGGATCCTGACGGTCTCCGGCGAGGCGGGCGCGGACCAGTTCTCGTCGATCACCGAGGCCACGGAGTTCCGCAACGCGATGATGGCGCAGAAGATGGCGGAGCAGACGGCGGCCCGCGCCCCGCAGATGGCCGCCGCGGCCGCGGCCGCGGCCCCGGCACCCGCGCCCGTTCCCGCTCCCTCGGCGGCGGACGCCGCGGAGGCGATCACGCGCCTGGCCGAGCTGCGCGACCAGGGACTCCTGACGCCCGAGGAGTTCGAGGCCAAGAAGGCCGAGATCCTCGCCCGGATCTAGCCCACCCGCCCCCGCGCCACCTCGATCCTGATCGGGGATCCCATGGACGACGTCTCCACCGAGCTCACCGGCCTCGCGGAGTGGCTGACCGGAAACGCGTTGCTGCTCCTGTTCGGGGGCATCGTCCTCCTGTTCCTCTACCGCGGGCTCCGGCCGTGGGTCCATCGCGCGCTCATCCACGCGATGCGCGCCCAGCGGGCCGCGGTGGGGGACAACCCGGGCGAGCAGGGCGAGCTGGACCGGCGGGTCGAGACGATCGAGGACGTCGTCACCCGCCTGCTCAAGGCCGCCGTGGCGATGGGCGTCATCGCGATCCTGCTCGGCGCGTTCAACCTGTGGCCGGCGCTCGCCGGGCTCGGGCTGGTGCTCGCCGCGCTCACCCTGGCCGGCCAGAGCATCATCCTGGACTACCTGATGGGCTTCCTGATCCTTACCGAGGGCCAGTACTTCAAGGGCGACACGGTCCAGATCAACGGCATCACGGGCGTCGTGGTGGAGGTCGGGCTGCGCCGGACCCAGCTGCGCGACGTCCGTGGGACGCTCCACTCGATCTCCAACGCCACGGTCCGCCAGTCGGCGAACCTCACCCGGACGTACGGCCTCGCGACGGTGGAGGTCGACGGGGTGGCCGACGGGGACGTCGAGGCGGTGATCGCGGTCCTGGACCGGGTGGGCGAGGAGATGGCCGCCGACGCCGAGTTCGACGGCATCTTCCTGGACACCCCCGGCTACGCGGGGACGACGCGCCTCACCGCGAACGGCGCCACGCTCCGGCTCAGCGGCCGGGTACGGCCGGAGTCCCGGCCGCGCGTCGAGCAGGAGATGCGCCGCCGCGTCGCCGGCCAGCTCGCCGCGTCCGGCATCCAGCTGATCCGGCCGGGCTACGCGACGACGCCCGGTCCGTAGTCGACGGGCGTGACCCTAGACTGGTCGCATGACGTCCGACCCCCGCCCCACCGCCGCCCGCCTCCTCGTCGACTGCCTCGCCGCCGAGGGCTGCGAGTGGGTCTTCTCCGTCCCAGGCGAGGAGACGATGGACATCCTGGAGGCGCTCGCCGACGAGACGCGGGTCCGCCACGTGACCACGCGCCACGAGCAGGGCGCCGCATTCATGGCCGACGTCCACGGGCGGCTCACCGGGCGTCCCGCGGTCGCGATGGCGACGCTCGGTCCCGGTGCGACCAACCTCGTGACCGGGATCGCGGACGCGTTCCTGGACCGGGCGCCGATGGTCGCGATCACGGGCCAGACGGGCTCGGACAAGCTGCACAAGGAATCGCACCAGCTCGTCGACATCCCGCGGATGTTCGGCCCCGTCACCAAGTGGACCACGCGTGTCGGGCGCGCGGACGCGATCCCGGAGACCGTGACCCGCGCCTTCCGCACCGCCCGGCTCGAGAAGCCCGGGCCCACGCACATCGAGCTGCCGGAGGACATCGCCGCCTCACGGGTGGACCCCTCGCTCTCGCCGCTGCCGGCGGCCCGCGCGTACTTCCCGGAGCCAACGGGGGAGGCGATCGCGCACGCGGCCTCGCTCATCGCCGCCTCGTCCCGCCCGATCGTCCTGGCGGGCAACGGCGTCCTGCGCCGCCGCGCCGCCGACGACTTGCGGGCGTTCGCGAAGGGCCTCCACATCCCCGTCGCGACGACGTTCATGGGCAAGGGGGCGATGGACGACCGCAGCCACCTCTCGCTGATGGCCGTCGGGCTGCAGGCACGGGACCACGTGCTCTCGGGCTTCGACCGCGCCGACCTCGTGATCTGCGTGGGCTACGACCTCGTGGAGTACGGACCGTCCCGCTGGAACCCGGACGGCCGCAAGCGGATCGTCCACATCGACACCCAGCCCTCCGAGGTCGACGCCTCGTACCGGCCCGAGGTCGAGCTGATCGGGGACATCGACGGGTCGTTGCGGCGGCTCCTCGCGGCGGTCGAGCCGCGCGGGATCTCGGGGCGCACGGCGTCCGAGCGCCACGCCTCGCGGGAGATCCTCGTCCACGCGGACCTGCGCAACCAGCTCCTCGAGGACCTCCGGGCATGGGAGGACGACGACGCGCCGGTCGTCAAGCCCCAGAAGGCCATCCTCGAGCTGCGCCGCGCGCTGGCCCCGGACGACGTGCTGGTCTCGGACGTCGGGGCGCACAAGATCTGGGTCGCCCGGCTGTTCCAGACCTACGAGCCGAACACGGTGATCATCTCCAACGGCTTCGCGGCCATGGGGATCGCGCTGCCGGGCGCCATCGCGGCCTCGCTCGTCCACCCGGACCGCCGCGTCGTGGCCCTGTGCGGGGACGGCGGGCTGCTGATGAACGTCCAGGAGCTGGAGACCGCCGTCCGGCTGCGATCGAAGGTGACGGTCGTCGTGTGGCGGGACGACAGCTACGGCCTCATCGACTGGAAGCAGCGCAACGAGTTCGGGCGACCGTTCGGCGTCGAGTTCGGCAACCCGGACTTCGTGGCGCTGGCGCGGTCGTTCGGGATGCCGGCGTTCAGGCCGGCGGGCTCCAGCGAGCTCGCGGCGAGCCTGCGTGAGGCGCTGGCCGTGGACGGGCCGGCCCTCGTCGAGGTGCCGATCGACTACCGCGAGAACCTGCGGCTCACCGAGCGGCTCGGGGCCCTGGATCCGGACGCCTGAGCCACCGGCGACGCACGCCGCGATCCGACGGGCGCATGCTGGCGTAGGACAGGGCACAACCAACCGTTCAGCGCCCCAGAGGTATGCCCCCATGCACGCGTCCATCAGCCCGACCCGCGCGAGCCTCGTCCTGGCCGCGGCCGGCCTCGCCCTCGCGCTCGCCGCCTGCGGCAGCAGCTCCGGCACGGCCGCCGCCACGTCGGCCGCCGCCACCGCCGCCCCCACCGCCGCCGCGACCGCCGCCGCGAGCGAGGCCCCCGTCGCCGCCGGCAACGCCGTGTCGATCAAGGACTTCGCGTTCAACCCCGCCTCGATCACGGTCGCCGCGGGGACCACCGTCACGTGGACGAACAACGACAGCGCAGGCCACACGGTCACCGCGGACGACGGGTCGTTCGACAGCAAGACGGTGGCGAGCGGCGGGACGTTCAGCCAGACCTTCGCCACGGCAGGCACGTACGCCTACCACTGCAACATCCACCCGAGCATGAAGGCGACCGTCGTCGTCCAGTAGCCGCCTAGGGCTGCTCCTCCGGGGGACGGAGCGCCTGGAACCGGCGGTAGAGCAGGATGTCGTAGACGATCTTCAGCGTCCCCGAGATCACGAACGGGGCGCCGATGAACGCCGAGCCGACGAACAGCGGGGCCGCGATCAACGGTGACGCGGCCACGCCCAGGCTGCGGGCGATCCCGGTGACGCCCGCGGCCGCGGACCGCTCGTCGGGCTCCACGATCGCCATCGTGTACGACTGGCGTGTCGGCACGTCCATCTGGCTGATGCTGAACCGCGCCAGGAGCACGAGGATGGCGAGCGGCAGCGTCGGCATGAGCGGCACCAGGATGAGCAGCACGTTCGATGGGAGGTGCGTGTAGACCATCGTCCGCACGAGCCCGAAGCGGGCCGCCAGCGGCCCGGCCGCGAGCGCCGAGGCGGCCGCGAGGATGTTGGCCGCGAACATGATCCCGCCCAGCAGCGCGGGGTCCACGCCGAACTTCTGGTTGAACCAGAAGGCGATGAAGCTCTGCATCACGAAGCCGCCGGCGAAGGCGTCGAGGGCGAACAGCATCGACAGCCGGAGGACCACGCCCTGCGACCGGTGGAGGCCGAGCCGGGAGCGGATCGTCGGGTCGATGGCGTCGGTCTTCGGGACCTCGACCGCCGGCGACACCCCCGCGAACAGGACCGCGAGCACGATGCCGATGGCCGCGTAGACCATGATCACGGCCCGGTACGCGTCCTCGGGCGCCCCGACCCGCCCGACGGCCAGCTGCCCGATGAACCCCGCGGCGAGCGAGCCGAGCGCCGTGGCGATCGACCCGACCAGCTGGTAGCGCGCGAACAGGCTGGTCCGCGAGGTCGGATGGACGAGCTGCGTGAGCGATGCCTGCTCGATGGCGAGGAATGGCCCGATCTCGTTGCCGCTCGGGCTGATCACGCCGATCGTGGCGGCGACGAGGAGCACGACGAACACGGGCGTCGAGGCGAACACGATCCCGGCGAGCAGGAGCAGGATCGCGCCGGCGATGAGCACCCGTCGCCGCCCGATCCGGTCGGCGTGGGTCGTGAGCCACAGCGAGATCGCCGCGTCACCCAGCAGCGTCAGCGCCAGCAGCAGCCCGATCTCGCCGCCCGACAGCCCGATCGAGTCGAGGTAGAGGACCAGCACGACCGCGAGGAGGCCGTACCCGAACATCCGGACGGAGCGGGCGGCGAACAGGAGGGTGATGTCGCGCTGGTGCATCGCCGCCGGAGCGTACCGTGCCGCCGTCCGGTCGGTTCGGCCGTCCGGAACCGGACACGCGGCCCTCCCCCCGGACACGGCCACGCGCTACGAATCGGCGTCGGCGTCCCGGCAACCCCGGAGGAGACGCATGTCCACGACGATCCGACAGATCGACGACTTCCTCGCGCTCAAGCGGATCGCCGTGGTCGGCGTGTCGCGCGACCCCAAGCAGATCAGCTACACGCTGTGGCAGGAGCTCCGCCAGCGTCGCTACGACGCGGTCCCCGTCAACCCATCCGCCACCGAGATCGATGGCGTCCCGTGCTACGCGTCGGTGGCCGACATCGTGCCGCCCGTCGAGGGTGCGCTGATCGTCACGACCGCCGCGGTCGCGGAGCAGGTCCTCGACCAGTGCGCGTCCGCGGGCGTCCGCGACGTCTGGCTGTACGGCGGCCTCGGCGGCGGCGCCACGAACCCCACGACGATCGCGACGGCGGACCGCCTGGGCCTCCGGGCCGTCTCGGGCCTGTGCCCGTACATGTTCCTGCCCGGCACGCCCGCGTTCCACGCGATGCACGCCTGGGGCAAGAAGCTCACCGGCAGCTACCCGAAGGCGGGCTAGGCGATGACGACCGCAGCGGTCGTCTACCGCAGCTCGAGCGGGACGACCCGGCAGCTGGCCGAGGAGATCGGGGAGCACCTCCGGGCACACGGCATCGACGCCCGGGTGCAGTCGGTGGGCGAGGCACAGCCCGCCGCGCTCGCCGAAGCGGATCTCGTCCTCCTGGGCTGCTGGACGAGCGGCCTGTTCGTCGTCGCCCAGCACCCGGATGAGCCGTGGCTCGCCTTCGTGCGCGACCTGCCGCCCCTGGCCCGCTCGCGCGTGGGCCTGTTCACCACGTACAAGCTGGCGACCGGATCGATGTTCGCCAGGATGCGGGCCGCGCTCGACACGCGGGCCCCGCACGTGGACCTGGAGCTCAAGTCGCGTGGCGGACACCTGACGGATGGCGGCCGGGCCGCCCTCGACCGGTTTGCCGGGATCCCGGCGGCGTCCGCATGAGCGACGTCATCGGCGTCCTCCCGGGCGACCGGCGGCGCATCCCCGCGTCGCACCTGGACCTGGCGGAATGCCCGCCCGTCGCCGCGCTGACGACCGTCATGCCCGACGGCGCGCCGCAGACGTCGGTCGTGTGGTGCGACCTGGACGAGGACGGCATCCACGTCCTGGTGAACACCATGCGGGGATTCCAGAAGGAACGGAACATGCGCCGCAACCCGCGGGTCACGCTGCTCTGCTACGACCCGCAGGACGACGGCCGCTACCTCGAGATCCGTGGCATCGTCGACGAGATGCGCGAGGACGGGGCGATGGCCCACCTCGACGCGCTGAGCTCGAAGTACGCCGGGCGATCCGTGCGCTACTTCGGCGACTGCGTCCCCGTGGCCCTCGCGGAGACGGAGATCCCGGTGCTGTGCCGGATCCGGCCGACGCACGTCGTGGCGCTGGACGTCCACGCGGTCGGGTCGCGACGATGACCGCGCCGACGCTCCGCGTGGGCACCTGCCTCGCGGACACCACGCTGCCGGCCTCGCACCGCGACCTGCTGGAGCGGCCGATACCCGGCGTCCTCACGACCATGCTCCCCGACGGCCAGCCGCAGTCCAGCCTCGTGTGGGTGGACCATGACGGGGGCTGTGCCCGGGTGAACACCACCCTCGAGCGCCGGAAGGGCCGCTGTCTGCTCGAGAACCCGCACGTGTCGCTGCTCGTCGTGGACCCCGACGACACGACCCGGTTCCTCCAGGTCCGCGGCCTCGCGGAGCTCGTCACCGAGGGGGCGGTCGCGCACCTCGACGAGCTCACCCGGCGCTACACGGGCGAGCCCGCGTACTACGGGTGGATCTACCCGGCCGCGCAGCGCGACCGGGAGACCCGTGTCATCGTCCGGATCCACGCCCGGCGGATCACCAGGGACGCGATCCACCGGTGAGCCCAGAGGGCTACTCGCAGCCGCTCACCACCCCATGGCTCCGGTCCGCGTTCACGCCCTTGAGGCAGTACGCACTGTGCCCCAGCAGGGACAGCGTGAACATGTCCGTGTAGTTGCCGTGGGCGCCGGGGGCGGACAGTCGCTGCGAGTCGGGAGTGCCGGGCGGGATGAACCCCCAGAACGGCGGCAGCTCATTGGCGGGGAACCCGACGTTGGCCAGGCTGGGCAGCCAGACCCAGTTGCCCACGACCACCACCGAGGTGCAGGTGAACCCGCACGGAGCCGGCGCCCGGCTGACGTTCGCGCAGCTCGAGGCGAACGTCGTCCCGACGATGCTCAGCGCCATCACGAGCCCGAGCAGGATCCCCGGTGTGCGTCGTGCCATGACCAGCCTCCTTCGCGTCCCCGGCGGCGCAGGTCGTGGTGTACGCGGTTCGCGGGCGGCGGTCATGTGCGTTTCCACAGGGAACGGCGGCGGGCACGCCGGATGCGCGATGCCGTTGTCACGCGCGCCGGAAGCGGGTGATCGCCGCGGGACCCATGGATGCGCTCCCATGCGTGGTGCCACACAGCACCCGAGGAGAACCACCCATGGACGCCATCACCCTGCTCACCGCAGACCACGCCAAGGTCAAGAAGCTGCTCGCGGAGCTCGAGACGACCACCGAGCGCGGGGTCAAGACCCGCACGGAGCTGTTCGCCACGATCAAGGGCGAGCTCACGGTGCACGAGCTCATCGAGGAGGAGATCTTCTACCCCGAGCTCAAGGCGCACCCCAAGGCGAAGGACATGGTCCTCGAGGGCTACGAGGAGCACCACGTCGTCGACGCGATCATGGCGGAGCTGGAGTCCACGCCCGTGGACGACGAGACCTGGGGCGCCAAGGCGACGGTGATGAAGGAGAACATCGAGCATCACATCGAGGAGGAGGAAGGCGAGATGTTCAAGACGGCCCGCTCCGTCTTCGACCGTGGCGAGCTGGACGACCTGGGCGCGCGCATGACCGCCCGCAAGGAGCAGGCACAGCGCGAGCTGGGCATCGCCTGAAGGAGGACGACATGGCGCAGACCGCCAGCGCCCCTCGCCTCGTCGATCCCCGGCAGGCGTATCCCCGGCCGCCGTTCCCGAAGCAGTCGCAGCGACCGCCCGGGACGGACCGGGCCCTCGACCCGGCGCCCGATCACGGGGAGGAGACCTACGTCGGCTCGGGCCGCCTCACGGGCCTCGCGACCGTCGTGACGGGCGCCGACAGCGGCATCGGCCGGGCCGTCGCCCTCGCGTTCGCGCGCGAAGGCGCCGACGTCCTGATCTCGTACCTCGACCGCGACGACGACGCGGCAGCGACCGTCCGGCTGGTGGAGGACGCGGGCACGCGCGCCATCGCGATGCGGGGCGACATCGGGGACGAGGCCCACTGCCGAAGGATCGTGGAGCGTGCGCGCCACGAGCTCGGACGGCTCGACGTCCTCGTGAACAACGCCGCGTTCCAGCGCCGTCGCGAGACCATCGAGCAGGTCTCCACGGACGAGTGGGAGCGCACGCTGCGGACGAACCTGTCGGCGATGTTCTGGCTGTGCCGCGAGGCGGCCGGGGTCATGGAGCCCGGCGGCACGATCATCAACACCGCGTCGATCCAGGCCACGCACCCGTCCGCCAACCTGCTGGCGTACGCGACCACGAAGGGCGGCATCGTGACCTTCTCGAAGGCCCTGTCCGCCCAGCTCATCGAGCGGGGGATCCGCGTCAACGTCGTGGCGCCCGGCCCGGTCTGGACGCCGCTCGTGGTGTCCACGACGGCGGCGGATGAGAACGCGATCTTCGGGGGCGACACGCCGATCGGCCGGCCGGCGCAGCCTGCCGAGCTCGCGCCGGCATTCGTGTTCCTCGCCTCACCGGAGTCGGGCTACATCACCGGGCAGGTCATCGCGGTCACCGGCGGCGAGCCGTTCGCGTAACGCCGTGACGAGGCCGCCCGCAGACCCGCCGACCGGGGCGTTCAGGATCGGGACGTCCGGGTTCATCTACGAGCACTGGCGCGGCCGGTACTACGAGCCCGCGGACCGCGGCCGCGAGCTCGAGCGCTACGCGGCCGACTTCGACACGGTGGAGCTGAACGTCACGTTCTACCGCATGCCCGCGCGCGCCACCTTCGCGTCCTGGGCGACGCGCGTCCCGGCCGGGTTCCTGTTCGCGGTCAAGGCCAGCCGCTACCTCACCCACACGCTCCGCCTGCGGGACCCGCGGCCGGCGGTCGACCTGCTGCTGGAGCGGGCATCGGCGCTCGGCAGCCACCTGGGGCCGATCCTCGTCCAGCTGCCGCCGGACATGGCCTGCGACCTGGCCGCCCTGGACCAGACGCTGGCGGCGTTCCCGCCCGGCTTCCGCGTGGCGGTGGAGCCACGGCACGACTCGTGGTTCACGGACGATTTGCGGGCCCTGCTCGCCGGCAGGGGCGCGGCGCTCTGCCTCGCGGACCGACAGGGCCCGATCACCCCCGCGTGGTGGACGGCGGACTGGTCATACCTGCGCTTCCACGGCGGGACGGCGCAGCCACCGTCGTGCTACGCGCCGGCGGCGCTGGAGCGATGGGCCGCGCTCGTCGCGTCCGATGCCTGCCGAACCGGTCCCGGGTTCGCGTACTTCAACAACGACGCCCACGGGTGCGCGCTCAGGGACGCCGCGGTCTTCGGGCGGCTCCTGGAGCGGCAGCACGTCCCGGTCAGCACGGTGCCCCGCGTGGCCGACGGCGTGGCGCGCCTCGATGGTCCGCCACGCGCGCCGGCCGGCATGGGACCGGTCCGCGCCCGCGTTGCGCCGGGGCGGACGCCGGCCCGCGAGGACTGACCCCCGCGCTCAGTCCTTGCCCAGGACCTTGTCGGCCTTGCGGTCGATCTTCGCCTTCTCGCCCTTGGTCAGGTTGCCGGCGTCGAGCTCCTGGCTCGCCCGGGCCTTCGCGTTGCGGGCGTGGCTCTTGTCGGGCATCGGGTACTTGCGCTCCTCGGGCAGGCCGAAGGTCGAATCCTTGAGCTTGTCGCGCTTCGTCTCGTCGAGCGTGGCCATGATCAGGCCCTCCATCGTGGGTTGCGGCTTCGCCCGCCGCGTGGACCGAGCCTCGATCGCGGGGGGCCACAGGCGCCTCATGCGTGGCGGCCGGCGGGTTTCGGCGCTCTCGCAACGGGGTTGCCGCGTGTCCGCGCCGGCGCCTCGACGGGACGGGGAGGACGGAGGATGATGCGGCCGTCATCCGGGCCAGGGTGTTGATGCTGTCGAGGAGGTGGAGCGTGCTGTCCCAGCCCGAACCGGCCTGCCTGCTCATCGCGGACATCTCCGGGTACACCAGCTACCTCGCGGGGACCGAGCTCGATCACGCGCAGGACATCCTCGCCGACCTCATGACGACGGTCGTGCACGCCCTGCGGCCGGGCTTCCGGCTCGCGAAGCTCGAGGGCGATGCCGCATTCGTCTACGTCCTCGCGGAGCGCATCGACGGGTCGCAGCTCCTCGACACCGTGGAGCGGACGTACTTCGCGTTCCGGCGCCGCCTCCGCGACATCTCGCAGGCAACGGCCTGCGAGTGCAACGCGTGCGTGCTCATGCCGCGCCTGGACCTCAAGGTGCTCGCGCACCACGGCTCGATCATCCGGCACAAGGTCGCCGGTCGCGAGGAGCTCGTCGGATCGGACGTCATCGTGGCCCACCGGCTGCTCAAGAACCACGTCGTGGAACGGCTCGGGACGCCCGCGTACGCCCTGTTCAGCGAGGCCTGCCTCGCGGCGATGGGCGCCGACCCGGTCGCGATCGGCATGACCGAGTACCGCGAC
>JAICUV010000014.1 GCA_025935655.1 Chloroflexota bacterium
CCGCCCCCGCGAGCGCGGCCGCGCCCGACCGGGTGCCGGACCAGGCGCAGGGATGATGGCCGGCGCCGCCCCGCGCTGGGCGGCCGCGGTCCGCGACGGCCGACCGCCGGCCCCGACGGTGCTGCTGCTCGGCGGCTTCCTGACCTCACCGCCCGCCTACCGGCCGATGGTCGCGCGCCTCCGCGCGCGGCGCGCCGCCGACGTCGTCGTCGGCAACGTCTGGCTCGTGGACTGGCTGCTGGCCGCGCGCCACGGGCTCGGGCCGATCCTCACCCGCTCCGGCCGTGCGCTGCTCGACGCGTCGGCGCGCTCGGAGGTCGTCAGCCTCGGGGCGCCCGTGCTCGTCATCGGGCACTCCGCGGGCGGCATGAACGCGCGGCTCCTGACGTCACCCGTGCCCTTCGCGGGACGGCTCCTCGGCGCATCCGGCCGGATGGGTGCGATCGTGACGCTCGGGACGCCGCACCACGTGCACGCCGACGGCCGGCTGGGCTCGCGGGTGAGCGCCGAGGCGGCCGGGTTCGCGGATCGCGTCGTCCCGGGTCCCGCCTTCGCGCCGCGCACCGGGTATCTCGCGGTGGCGTCACGACACGTCCTGGGCCGTCGGGACGGGTCGCGCAGGGAGCGGCGGACGTGGCGCCTCTACCAGGACCTCCACGCGGACGCCGAGGCGGCCGTGGTCGAGGGAGACGGCCTGATCCCGCTCGCCTCGGCGATCCTCGACGGGGCGCCCTCGCTGGTGCTCGACGAAGCCGTGCACGGCACGTGGCCCGGAGCGTGGTACGGCTCCGAGCGCTTCCTTGACGCCTGGTGGCCGCGGGCGCTCGAGACATGGCACGCGGCCCTCGCGGCACGGGTCGAGCTCGCGACTCGCCGGGGCGCCTTTGACGGATCCGGGGATCGCCGGTAGCCTTGGCAGTCGCGGGGTGGAGCAGCGGCAGCTCGTCGGGCTCATAACCCGAAGGTCGGAGGTTCGAATCCTTCCCCCGCAACCAATCTCGCTTCACCTGAACCCCGGGACCCGACCACCCCGGGGTTCTTCTTTGTCCGCGACCGTGGACGGGCCTCGTCAGGCGGCCGCGCCGGTGGCGATCGGGGCGCCCGGGCCCGCGGTGTGGCGAAGCGTGATCGCGCGCACGACGAGGACGGCCACGACGAGCGCGCCCAGCGCGGCGACGAGCGCGACGATCGCCGTGTCCTGCTCCTTCACGACGATCCCGACGTAGGCCCACACGATCACGAGCCCGTAGGCGGCGTCGCGGAACCGGTAGACGAACCGCGACGCGATCGCGAGGCCCACCAGCAGCACCCCGGACGCGATGATCGCCGAGGTCTCGCCCGGTGACCCGATCCCGAGCGCCGCGCCCGCCTGGGCGATGTTCGCGATCGTCGCCACGGTGATCCAGCCGAGGTAGACGGAGAACGGGACGCGGACGACCCAGAACGCCGTGCCGCGCACCCGGTCACGGTGCGCCCACAGGCGCAGGTGGATGGCGATGAGCGTCAGCAGCAGGGCCAGCATCACGGGGACGGTCAGCGCGAACAGCTCGTACTGGAACAGCACGACCCAGGCGCTGTTGAGCAGCCCGGACAGCGCCGGCAGCCAGCCCAGCGACCGGAGGACCTCGTCGGACCGGTTGCGGGGCAGCGCCTGCCACACGGTGAACGCCGCCAGCAGGAGGTAGATGACGCCCCAGATCGAGAACACGTAGCCCGCCGGGATGACGTAGACGTGGAACCGGTCGCTGATCTCCGCGGTGCGCAGGCCGTTCATCGGCAGCGCATTCGCGGCGACGTTCACGGTCATCGTGAGCAGGAAGGTCAGGACGGTGACGACCTGGCGGGTCGTGTCGGAGCGCATCGGCAACCTCATGAGGATCGGGTGATGCCTTCCGTTCGTTTGCCGCCCGCTCCCGGATCGCCCCTAGTCCCAGCGGAACCGACGAGCGGCCAGGACCGCGAACAGGATCGCCCACCCGGCGAGGATGGCCATCGGCTCGGTCGCGTCGGCTACCGTGGTCCCCAGCCCGATCGCCAGTGACTCCGTGAGCGCCGCCGGCGGCAGCACCGCGGCGACGGAGGCGAGGGCGGCGGGCAGCCGGTCGAGCGGCAGGACGATCCCCCCGAACACCAGCGACAGGAGGAACAGGAGGTTCGCGAGCGCGAGCGTCGCCTCCGCGCGCAGGGTGCCCGCCATCAGCAGGCCGAGACCGGCGAACGCGATCGTGCCCAGGACCAGCGCACCGAGCACCAGGGGCAGCGACGCCGTCGGCCCCGCGGTGAACCCCAGCATGCCCACCGCGATCGCGACGAGCAGCACCAGCTGCACGACCTCGACCACGACAACGGACGCGGTCTTCGCCGCGACCACCACCGAGGAGCCGGCCGGGCTGCCGCCGAGCCGCTTGATGACGCCGTACGCACGCTCGTAGCCCGTGGAGATCGCGAGCGACACGAGCGAGGCCGCGATGATCGCGAGGCTGATCGAGCCCGGGAGGAGCCTGTCCACGGGTTGGCTGGCAGCTGTCCCGCCCGTGGTGTCGAAGGC
Source organism: Chloroflexota bacterium (assembly GCA_025935655.1). Classification (GTDB taxonomy): domain Bacteria; phylum Chloroflexota; class Limnocylindria; order Limnocylindrales; family CSP1-4; genus CAIXZV01. The sequence goes on from JAICUV010000014.1 coordinate 2,549, forward strand.
GCTGAACACGAGCAGGACGCCCGCGGGGATCACGAACGTGATCAGCAGCCCCTCGCCGCGCCGCAGGACGAGGCGGAACTCGTAGGCCGCGAGCGCGAGCGCCATCCGGAGCCAGCTGGCGCGACGCGCGGGCGTGCCCGCGCCGATGGGGAGGGGCGTCGTCTCGCTCACCGCACCGCCCGCCGTCGGCGTCGTCCGGTCTCCGGCACAGCCTCCTGCGGCGCTCCCTCGGCCTCGGCCACCACGTCGACGCCGACGAGCTCCAGGTAGCGCTCCTCGAGGCTCGCCGCCCCAAGGCGCAGCTCGGTGATCAGCAGGCCCCGGGTAGCACACCAGGCGGCGAGCGCCGCGATCAGCCCCGGGCCCGGGGCGCCGGCCAGCCCCGTCAGCTCGTAGTGGTTGCCGGCCCCCGCCGCGACGACGGCCGCCCCGTCGCCCACCGCCGGCCCGAGCGCCGCCGGCAGGGACGCGAGATCGACGTCATCGAGGCGCGTGGACAGGCGGAACCGGACCCTCGGCGTGCCGGCACCGGTGAGCTCAGCGGGCGTCCCCGCGGCCACGATCCGCCCGCGGTCCAGCACCGCGACGCGATCCGCCAGCAGCTCGACGTCGCCCAGCTCGTGGGTCGTGAGCAGGATCGTCGTGCCGGCCCCGCGCAGGGCGGCGATCCGCTCCCGGGTCGCCTGCTTCGCGGCCGGGTCCATGCCCGCGGTGGGCTCGTCCAGGACGAGGAGCTCCGGGCGGCCGATGAGCGCGAGGGCGAGGCCGAGCCGCTGCTTCTCGCCGCCCGACAGGCGGCGGTACCGCGTGGACGCCGCGCGGCCGAGGTCCACGAGCTCGAGCAAGCGATCCGGGTCCTCGGGGTCGCGGTAGAAGCGCGCGTACAGGCGGAGCGCCTCGCGGGGCGTCGTCCGCGGGTCCACGCCGCCCTCCTGGAGCATCAGCCCGATCCGTGGCCGCAGGCGCCGCCCGTCCCGGATCGGGTCCAGGCCCAGCACCGCCACGCTGCCCGCGTCGGCCCGCCGGTAGCCCTCGAGGATCTCGACGGTCGTCGTCTTGCCCGCGCCGTTGGGCCCGAGCAGCGCGAACAGCTCCCCGGGCGCGACCTCGAACGAGACCCCGGCCAGGACCTGGCGCCCGCCATACGCCTTGCGCAGCTCCTTCGCGCTGATGGCCGCGGCCGCGGGCGCCGTCACGGCGCGATCTTGGCGTACTGCGTGTCGAAGTCCTCGGGGAGAACCTGGCCGATCTGGATCCCGCGCAGCACGCCGTCCTTGTCGACGAAGTACGTCTGCGGCGGCGCGACGACACGGAACGCCGAGGCGATCGAGCCGTCGGGATCCGTGAGCGAGGGCCAGGTCGCGCCGAAGTCGTCGAGGAACGCCGTGGCGAGCTCGGGCTGGTCCTTGTACAGGACGCCGACCATCTGCAGGCCGTCCTTCGGCCCCAGCGTCGCCAGCCGGTCCTTGAACAGCGGGAACTCCTCGCGGCAGGGGACGCACCACGAGGCCCAGAAGTTCACGATGAGCGGCTTGCCGCGGTACGTCGCCAGGTCGAGGGTCGTCCCATCGATCGTGGTCCCGGTGACGGCCGGGATGGGCTCGCCGGTCCTCGCGCTCCCACCCGAGCCGCCGCAGGCGGCGACGACCAGGGACAGGGCCAGGAGGATGGAGGCCGGGGATCGGTGACGGACCAGGCGGAACGTGGCAGACCTTACGACGCGGTGATGGATCCCGTCATGTTCGGGTGGACCGTGCAGCTGAAGGTGTAGCTGCCGGCCGGGAGTGCGGGTACATCGTAGACCACGACCTTGGGACCGGTGACGAGCTCGCCCGTGAACACCGCCGTCCCGCTCCCGTCCTTGATCACGACGTCGTGCGGGGCGCTGTCCTGGTTGTCGAACGCGATGGTGAACGGCTTCGTCGCGGGCACCGTGAGCGTCTTCGGGTTGAAGTCGATGTTGACGGCCGTGAGCGTGACGTCGGCCGCCGGCAGGCTCGGCCCGGCCGACGCGGGCGGGGGAGCGGCCCCGCCGCCGGGCGCCGGGCTCGCGACCGCGCCCGTCCCGCCGGTGCCCGAGTTGGGCAGGAGGCCCGAGGAGAACAGCACGGCGAACGCCACGAGGACGGCGATCGCGGCGAACGTGGCCTTGGGCCACGCGGGGGCACCGCCCAGGTCGAGGTGACCGGTGCGGTCCGCCTCCTCGACGGCTTCGTATTCCTTGCGCGAGTCCCACAGCCAGCCGAGCAGGGTGATGACGAGCACGATGAAGCCGAGGAACAGGGCCCAGCCGCCGATGATGACGCCGGCGACGAGCACGGTCATCGCGATCGCAGCGAGGATGGGACGGAACGAGGGCGGCGGGACGTGGACGCCCTCCGGGGGCGTGCCGGCCGGGGCCGGCAGCATGCCAACAACGACCGCCTCGCCGGTGCGGGCCGGGATCGCGTCGTAGTCGCGCAGCGCCTCGCGACCCCAGTACAGGAGCGTGACCGCGAGGACCGCGAAGCCCACCAGGAGCCAGATGTCGCCGACGATGACCCCGAACACGAACACCGCTGCGCCGAACGCGCCGAGGAACGGGGCGAAGGACGGCCCGGGCATGTGGACGCCCTCGGGGGCCACGGGCTGCAGCCGCCGCTTCCCGCGACGCGTGGGACCCGCCGTCGCGAACTTGTAGATCGTCCAGGTGATGTACAGGACGACCGGGATCAGCAGCAGGACGGGCAGCAGCTGGATCAGCCCGCCCCAGTCCGGGATCACGAACTGCGCGGAGAAGTTGATCAGGCCGCTCCAGAGGTCCTCGATCATCGGGCGGGGATCAGTGCTTCTGGGTCGCCGCGACCAGGACGTAGGCCATGATGGACATGGCGGCGCCCAGCGCGATCAGCATGGTGATGCCGGCGAAGTCCACGTGCTCGGGCTGGACGAGCATCGGGAACGCGAAGTAGATCACCGCGATCAGGAGGAACAGGAACCCGACGAGGGCTGCGCTGCGAGGCTTCATGGCGTGACTCCGTTCCCCGGACGCTACAGCAGGTAGAGGATCGAGAACAGGAGGATCCACACGACGTCCACGAAGTGCCAGTAGAGCGACGTCGCCTCCACCATGTCGTGGTGCTTCGCGCTGAACTGGCCGGCCATGCCGCGGTACAGCACGACCGAGAGCATCAGCACGCCGCCGAAGACGTGGGCGCCGTGGAAGCCGGTCAGCGTGAAGTACGTCGTGCCGAACGTCGTGGAGCCCATCGACAGGCCCTCGTGGAACAGCACGGTGTAGTCGTACGCCTGGAGCAGGAGGAACGTGATGCCCAGCACGACGGTCACCGCCATGTTGCGCAGGAACGTCGTGCGGTTGTCCTTCTGGATCGCCCACACGGCGTACTGGCAGGTGAACGACGAGATGACCAGCAGGATCGTCGCCGGGAGGATGACGTTCAGCGCGCCGGACTCGGTCTGGAACTGGAACGGGTTGAGGATGTTCGCGAACTCGGACGGCGGCCAGGTGTGGACGCCGTTCTCCGTGTACGCGGCGCGGATGCTGAAGTAGGCCGCGAACAGGCCGGCGAAGAACATCACCTCGGACGTGATGAACAGGAGCATCCCCAGCACGGGGTTCCCGATGCCGCCGGAGCCGTGCGCGTCTGCGCCAGCGTGCGCGTGGGTCTCCGGCGTGAGGGCGGTGGTGTCTGCAGCCATCGTCGTCAGGTCCCCTAGTGCGCGGCCGTCCGGCCGTGGCGGGCGTCGAACACGGGGCGCTCCGAACGGACCTCCGGCAGGTGGTCGAAGTTGTAGGGCGGCGGCGGCGACGAGGTCGCCCACTCGAGCGTGTTGGCCTCCCACGGGTCATCGCCCGCGATCTTGCCGCTGCGCAGCGAGACGAGGACGTTCCAGAAGAAGGGCAGCATCGAGATCGCGATCACGAACCCGCCGATCGTCGCGACGAGGTTGAGCTCCGACCAGCCGGACGTCGCGGCATAGTCCGCGATACGGCGGGGCATGCCCGCGAGCCCCAGCTGGTGCATCGGGAAGAACGTCAGGTTGAATCCGATGAACATGAGCACGAAGTGGACCTTGCCCAGGCCCTCGCCCAGCATCCGGCCGGTCATCTTGGGGAACCAGTAGTAGACGCCGGCGAAGACGCCGAACACCGATCCGCCGAACAGGACGTAATGGAGGTGGGCGACCACCCAGTACGTGTCGTGGAGCGCGAAGTCCACCGGCACGGCCGCGGAGAAGGCGCCGTTGAGCCCGCCGATGAGGAACAGCGTCAGGAAGCCAATCGCGAACAGGAGTGGCGTGGCGAACATCAGCTGGCCCCGCCACATGGTGGCGATCCAGTTGAACATCTTGACGCCCGTCGGCACGGCGATGAGGAACGTCATCAGGCTGAAGAACGGCAGGAACACCGCGCCCGTGGTGAACATGTGGTGCGCCCAGACGGAGAACCCGAGCGCCCCGATGCCCACCGTGGCGAACACGAACGCCTTGTAGCCGAACAGCGGCTTGCGCGAGAAGACCGGCAGGACCTCGCTGATGATCCCCATCGCCGGCAGGACCATGATGTACACGGCCGGGTGCGAGTAGAACCAGAAGATGTTCTGGTACAGGACGGCGTTGCCGCCGTTGTTCGGGTCGAAGAAGTGGCCGCCGTAGTTGCGGTCGATGAACAGCATGATCAGCGCGCTGGTCAGCACCGGCGTCGCCATCAGGACGAGGACGCTGGTCACGAGGACGGTCCAGGTCAGGATGCCCATCCGGAACAACGTCACCCCGGGCGCGCGCATCTTGAAGATCGTGACGAGGAAGTTGATCGCGCCCAGGATCGAGCTCGTCCCGATCAGCGTCAGACCCATGATCCACAGGTCCGTGCCCGTGCCGCTGTACGTGCCGCCGGACAGCGGCGGGTACTCGGTCCAGCCCGAGGCGGCGGCGCCACCCGAGACGAGGAAGCCGGAGCCCATCAGCAGCCCGCCCAGCGGCAGCAGCCACAGCGAGAGGGCGTTGATCCGCGGGAACGCCATGTCGGGCGCCCCGATCTGGAGCGGCACGACGTAGTTCCCGAAGCCCGCGAGGATCGGGATGATGAACAGGAACAGCATGAACGAGGCGTGCATCGTGAACGCCTGGTTGTAGAACTCCTCGCTCACCACCTGCAGGCCCGGCTGCGCCAGCTCGGTCCGCACGACGAGGGCGAGGATGCCGCCCGCGACGAAGAAGATGAACGAGTTGATGAGGTACATGATCCCGATCTTCTTGTGATCGGTCGTCGTGAGCCACTCGTAGAGCGTGCTGCGGCTCCGGTATGCAGGAGCGGCGGGGTCGAGGGTCGTGGTGGCCATCCCAGCGGGCTCCCTTACTGAACCGTGAGCGTGCCGGTCATGTTCGGATGGACCGTGCAGACGAAGGTGTAGGTGCCGGCCTTGAGGGCCGGGACCGCGTAGTTGGTCTCGGCGACGCCGGTGATGATGTCGCCCTTGAACGCGACCGCGCCGGACGCGTCCTTGATCTCGACGTTGTGCGGGATGCTGGCGTCGTCGTTCTTGAAGTGGATCGTGAACGGCGAGCCGGCCGGCGCCTGGAGGGCGTTGGTGCTGAACGCGACGTTGAGCGCGCCGAGCTCGACGGTTGGCCCGGCGGCCGCACCCGAGGGGGCCGGGGCGGGCGTCGCGTTCGCCTTCGCGATCTGGTCCGCGAGCCAGGTGTCGAAGTCCGCCTTGGCGATGGCGTGGACCTCGAACAGCATCGAGCCGTGGAACGCGCCGCACAGCTCCGCGCACTGGCCGCGGTACGTGCCGGGCTCGTCCACGGTGAAGTTGAACGTGTTCGTCTTCCCCGGCACGACGTCCCGCTTGAACAGGAACTTCGGGACGTAGAAGGCGTGGATCACGTCCTGCGAGCGGAGGTCGATGGTGACCGGCTCGCCGACCGGGAGCACGAGGCCGCCGGTGTCGCCCACGGGCAGCGCCTGGGTGAACAGGACCTTGGCATCTGCCGCCTGGCCGTCGAGGTACTCGAACGACCACTGGAAGCGGGCCGCGACCGCGCGCACGTGCACGTCCGCCGGGACCTTCGCCTCGACGGTGTTGAGGGTCTGCCAGGAGAGCAGGAACAGGAACAGCACGATCGCCGTGGGGATGATCGTCCACATGACCTCGACGAGGTTGTTCCCGTGGGTCTGGGGCGGGAGCTCGGTGTCGCCCGGCTTGCGCCGGTAGCGGAACGCGGACCACGCGATCAGCCCCTCGACCAGGAGGAAGATCACGACCGCGATGTAGAACACGATGTCGTACAGGCTCTGGACGCTCTGGGAGCGATCCGTCACCCCGCCCTCGTTGTGGACGGGGAAGAAGCTGTTCCAGACGCTGGTCGGGGTCGCGCCGGCGGCCGCGAGGACGATGACGCCCACGGCGACGATGGCGGCGATGATCAGGCCGGCTACGACGGGACCGGACCCGGTCCGTGACCGGGGAGGCATCGACATCGGGTTCCTCGAGTGTTGTCGACGGGCCGGGGCGCGACCGGTCAGCAAAGAGGGCTCGCCGTCCGAGGACGCGCGCCACCCCGTGAGGGGGCGCCGGACGGCCGCATCATACCCGAGGCGGCGCGTGCTTGGGGTCCGAATGGTCCATCCACCCCTGCCGAATGGCCCGCAGGCCGCAACCGGGCGAATCGGGCGACAATGCGGCCGTGCTCCGGATCCCACCCGCGACTGGTCCCATCGCCGCGGCCAGCGCCCTCGCGTTCCTCCTCGGCGCGGCGCTGCCGCGCCCGGTGCTCGCCCACGGGGGATCGGTCCCGCCGGCCCCTGACGCGGGCGCGTTCCTGGTCGACTGGTCGTTCGATCCGCTCGTCTGGCTGCCGGCGCTCGTGGCGCTGCTCCTGTGGCGCTACGGGATCCGCAAGGTCCGGCGGGAGCACCCGGGCCACCCGGTCGCGCGGCACCGCACGGTGTCGTGGACGCTGGGCGTGCTGGCGATCGTCGTCGCCCTCGACTCCGGCATCGAGCGCTACGACACGACGCTGTTCAGCGTCCACATGGTCCAGCACCTCATGCTCACGCTGGTCGCGCCGCCGCTGCTCCTCTACGCCGGGCCGATCACGCTCATCCTGCAGGCGTCCTCGCCGGAGACCCGGCGGCGGTGGATCCTGCCGTTTCTCCACTCGCGCGTGCTGCGCGTGCTGTCCTTCCCGGTCGTCGCGTGGATCCTGTTTGCAGCCGTCATGTGGGGCAGCCACTTCTCGCCGCTGTTCGACATCTCGCTGGAGAACGAGTGGGTCCACCGCCTGGAACACGCCCTGTTCCTGACGGCCGCGCTCCTGTTCTGGTGGCCGGTCGTCGGGCCCGACCCGTCACCGTGGCGGATGACGCCCGCGGTCAAGGTCCTGTACGTGGGGCTGCAGATGCCCCAGAACACGTTCCTCGCGCTGGCGATCTACATGGCCTCCACGCCGCTGTACGCGCACTACGTCACGACGATCCGGTCCTGGGGTCCGACGCCGCTCGAGGACCAGCAGGCGGCCGGCGGCATCATGTGGCTGGGCGGCGACTTCGCGTTCCTGACGATGGTGATCCTGCTCGTCTACGCCTGGATGCGGCACGAGGAGCGGCGGACGGTGGGCGAGGATCGCCGGCTCGAGGCCGAACGCGCGGCGATCCGCGAGCGGGAGGTCGCCCTCGCGGCGCGGCTGGCCGCCGAGCGCGGCGACCCCGGGGACGCGGCGCGGGGCTGATCGCAGCCGGCGGTGCCTCCCGCCGTGCCCGCCCGTACCCGCCCCATGGGTCGTAGACAGCGGGGGAAGTGTCATACGCCCACCCGGTGACTGGTATCGGCGGCAGGACCCTCGATCCTGCTCATTCATGCACCGCACGGGTACTACACACGCCCACCGCTGAAGAGCAGTCGCCCGGTGCATGAATGAGCAACGACACCGGCGGTCCCGTGCGTCGCGGCAGGCTCCGACCCGGCTCGAGGCGCCGCCCTCGTCGTCTACGACCCACCCGGTGCATGGTTGACGGCAGAGGCGTCAACCCTCGGGCGGGATCGGCGCCTCCAGGTACTCGAGATAGCGCCCGGGGTCCACGTTCCCGCCGGACACGATCCCGACGATCGGCCCCTCGAGCCCGACGAGCCCGGCCTCGGCCGCGTGGAAGCGCATCGCCGCGATTGGCAGCGCCCCGGACGGCTCCACGACCAGCCGCGCCTCCTCGGCCGCGAGCCGAACGCCCGCGGCGATCTCGGCCTCGGAGACCGTGACGATCGCATCGACCTGCCGCCGCAGGTGCTCGAAGTTGAGGCGGCCGATGGCCTGGGTGCGCGTCCCGTCGGCGATGGTTCGGCTCACGAGGGCCGCGTCCCAGGCCACGATCCGCCCCGCCTCCAGCGAGGCCTTCGCGTCGGCGGCCAGGGCCGGCTCGACGCCGATCACGCGTGCCCGGGGCGCCAGGGCACGAATCGCGGCCGCGACGCCTGCCGCCAGCCCGCCCCCGCCGACCGGCACGAGCACCGCGGCCACGCCCGGCAGGTCCTCGGCGATCTCCAGGCCCACCGTTCCCTGGCCGGCCACGATCCGCGGGTCGTCGAACGGCGGGATGACGTTGAGCCCGCGCTCCGCCGCGATCCGCTCGGCGACGGTCCGCCGCTCGTCGGACGCGGTCCCGACGATGACCACCTCCGCGCCGTCGGCCTCGACGCGCGCGCGCTTGATCGCCGGCGAGTCCGAGGGCATGACGATGACCGCGGGGACACCGAACAGCCGCGCCGCGCGCGCGACTCCCTGCGCGTGGTTGCCCGACGAGTAGGTGATGAGTCCGCGTGCGCGGTCAGCGGGGTCGAGCGCCGCGGCCGCGGTGTACGCGCCACGGATCTTGAACGCGCCGATGGGCTGCAGGCTCTCCGCCTTGAGCCACTGGTCGCGCTCCGGCCGGCCGAACGGGACCAGCGGGGTCCGCAGGGCGACGCCACGGATCGTCTCCGCGGCGGCGCGGATGGCCGCCAGCTCGACGAGGGCGGGGGCGGGACGCTCGTCGGTCACCGGTGCTTCGTCGCCCGCTGGCAGTCGATGCACAGGGCCGCCCACGGCAGGGCCGCGAGCCTGTCGTCGCCCACGGGCTTGCCGCAGCTCGTGCAGGCGCCGAACGTGCCGGCGTCGAGACGGGCGAGCGCCGCGTCCACGGCCTCGAGGTGGAGCCGGTTGTGGTCGCGCAGCGCGAGGTCCCGCTGCTGCTCGAAGACGTGGGTCGCCGATGCGGCCTGCGAGCCATAGGTGATCTGGCCGGGCGCCAGGACCTCCGCGTCGGCGAGCTCGGCGAGCGCGCGCTCCCGCTCCGCCAGCAAGGCGGCGCGGGGATCGAGGTAGGCAGTGGGCTCGGTCATCGCCCGATGCTACGCCGCCGCCGCCACCCGGGAAGGGCCGTTCGGCCGCTGCGCACGGGTCCGCGTCGTCCCGCGTAAGTCGCAGATAAGCGGCCGTTGCGACACTGCGGGTCCGCATTCGATCGGGCACTCCTCGGACGGGATCGATCCCGCGGCAGCTGTGCCCGGCGTCCGGGACCGGGTGGAGGACGGACTCGATGACATCGCTCGTTCGGCGGGCCCGCGTGGCCGCCACCCCGCTCGCCCCGCTCGCGACCGTCGCGCTCGCGCTGTGCCTGGTCGTGGACCGTTCGATCCGCTGGTAGCTGCCAGGGCTGGCGCCACCCGCACGGGCCTCAGCCGCGGGTCGCGCCCTCGCCGTGCGTGATGCGGGTCGCGAGGTAGACCGGGATGATCGACAGTGCGAGGACCATGACGGCCGCGACGTTGACGAGCGGCAGCTGGTTCGGCCGGGAGTAGTTGCTGAAGATCCAGATCGGCAGCGTCTGGATGTTGGCGCCCGCCGTGAAGTTGGTGACGATGATCTCGTCGAACGAGAGGGCGAACGCGAGCAGGGCTCCCGCGACCAGGGACGTCCTGATGGCCGGGAGCGTGATCCGCCGGAAGGTGCGGAACGTGTCCGCGCCGAGGTCGCCGGACGCCTCCTCGAACGAGGCGGAGGTGCGACGCAGGCGCGCGATGACGTTGTTGTAGATCGTCACGATGCAGAAGGTCGCGTGGCCCACGATGATCGTGAACATGCCGAGCTCGATGCCGATGGCGCGGAACGCCGTGCTCAGCGCGATGCCGGTCACGATGCCCGGGAGCGCGATCGGGAGGATGACCAGGAACGAGATCGTCTCGCGGCCGAAGAACCGGTAGCGCTGGACGGCGAGCGCGATGAGCGTGCCCAGCAGCAGCGCGACGACCGTGGCGCCGATCGCGGCCTCGACGGACGCTGAGAGCGCGTTCCGGATGCCCGGGTCCGCGAACGCCTGGCGGTACCAGTCGAGCGTGAGGCCGCTGATCGGCCAGGTCGCCACCCGGCTCTCGTTGAACGAGTACAGGACGATGATCGCGATCGGGATGTAGATGAACGCGAGGATCGCGCCGCTCGCGATGCGCAGGGCGACCCGGGTGCCGCGGCCGAGCTGCATCAGAGGGCCTCGAAGGCGCCCAGGCGCCGGGCGACGAGCAGGTACACGATCATGATCACGACGGGCACCATCGCGTAGGCCGCGGCGAGCGGCTGGTTGCCGGCGACGCCCAGGAAGTCGTAGATCACGTTGCCCATGAAGCGCGTGTTCGAGACGAGTGTCGGCGTGATGTAGTCGCCGAGGGTGAGGCTGAAGGTGAAGATCGAGCCCGCCACGATGGCCGGCAGGACGAGCGGGACGATGACCCTGCGGAAGGTGGGCCAGGTCCGCGCGCCGAGGTCGGACGACGCCTCGATGAGGGAGCCGGGCACCCGCTCCAGGCCCGCGTACAGCGGGATGATCATGTACGGCAGCCAGAGGTAGGTCTCGACAAGCCAGACCGCGACCTCGCCGAAGCCGGGCCCGCGGAGCCCGAACGGCCCCAGGACGCCGTTGAGCACGCCGTCTGCGCTCAGGATCAGCCGCCACGCGTAGACCTTGACGAGGTAGCCGGACCACAGTGGCAGCAGGATCGAGACGACCAGGATCCCGCGCGTGCGGGTCGACGCCATCTTGGCCATGTAGAACGCGATGGGAAACGCGATGGCGATCGTCGTGACCGTGACGAGCGCCGCCATGACGACCGTGCGGATCGCGATCGTCCGATAGACCTCGGTCGTGAAGATCTCGACGTAGTTGTCGAGCGAGGGCTCCGTGACGAGGTTGCCGGTGAACGAGTCGACGGTCCAGAACGAGGTGATGAAGAACAGGAGCAGCGAGCCCAGGTAGGCGACGACCATCCAGCCGAGGGGCGCCGCGAGCAGGCCGGCGAGGCGGACGCGCGGGTGCCGGTGGAGGGCAGCCGCGAGCCGCCGCCCGGGCGATGCCGGCGGGGCGGGGAGCGGGCCGAGGCTCGTGTCCTGCGTGGTCATCGGGATGGGTCGGGCCCCCGGCGGCTGCCGCCGCCGGGGGCCCTTCCGGTTCGCTCCTCGGGCGTGCCTAGCTGCCCGTGACGTCCGTCCAGGCCTTGGTCCAGGCGTCGAAGTCCGTGCACTTCACGTCCGTCCTCCCGTCGAGGCAGGTGACGGTCGGGGTGTTCCAGTACCAGACGTCCTTGAAGTAGGTCTCGTCGTTGGCGTGGAACGTGTCGCAGTGGCCGGGGCTCTGCTTCTCGGCCTCGGCGCAGGCGGCCTCGCTGACCGGCGCCTCGCCGAAGTAGACGGTCACATCCGCGTTCGCCTTGGGCGAGATGATGTAGTCCATCCACTTGTACATGCAGTTCGGGTGTTTCGCCTTGGACGAGATCATCCAGGTGTCGGACCACCCGGTCGCCCCCTCCTTGGGCTTCGTCGCCTCGACCTTCACGTCGCCGCCGGCGGCGTTGATCGTGTTGGCCTGGTACTGCCACGCGGTGCCGATCGCCATGTCGCCGTTGGCGAAGCCGTCGATCTCCTCCTGCGCGGTGCCCCAGTACTTGCTGACGAGCGTCTTCTGCTGCTTGAGCAGGTCGACCGCCGCGGCGAGCTGCGTCTCGTCGAGCGAGTACGGGTTCGTGATCTTCAGGTCGGGCTTCGTCTTCATGAGGTACAGGGCGGCGTCCGCGATGTAGATCGCGTAGTTGTAGGCCGTGACCTTGCCCTTGTACGGGGAGTCGGCCTCGAACACCGCCGACCAGCTGTCGGGCGGCGTCGTGACGACCGCCGGGTTGTACATGAGGACGTTCGCGCCGCGGCCGTGCGGGACGCCGTAGCTCTGCCCGTCGACCGTGTTGTAGGGCTGGTTCTTGAGGCCCTCGAACACGTCCTTGTAGTTGGGGATGAGGTCGAGGTTGACGGGGGAGACGTCGCCACCGGCGATCAGGCGCAGCGTCGCGTCGCCGGACGCCGACACGCCGTCGTATTCGCCGGTCTTCATGAGCTGGACCATGTTCGACGAGTCGAGGCCCACCTTCACGGTGACCTTGCACCCGCTCGCCTGCTCGAACGGCGTGACCCAGTCGTAGCCCTCGACCTGCTCTCCGCCGGTGCCGCCGACGACGTAGCCCGACCAGGCGACGAGGTTGAGGGCGCCTTCGCCGTCACCGACCGCCGTGCGAACCGACGGCTTCGGCGTCCCCGCCGATCCACCGCCGCCGCAGGCCGAGACCGCGATCGCCGCGATCGCGCCCAGCACGAGCATCTGCTTGCGCATCCTGTACGACTCCTCCTCCGTTCAGCGTCGGGCGGGGCTTACAGGGCCTCCGCGACCTCTCGCTGGTGCTGCCGTTTCCAGATCAGGCGGACAGCGCGCCCCTGCTGGGCGAGCGCCTCGGTCGAGGTCGTCGCCAGGTTCTGCTGGGTGACCACGAGCTCCTCGCCGGCGTCGAGCGCGACGTGGTAGCGCGTGTCTGGTCCGAGGTAGACGACGCTCCGGATGCGGCCGCTCGCCGCGTGCTCGTCGTCGCCGACCGGGGTCTCCGGGTCGACGATCCGGATCTTCTCCGGGCGGACGGTGAACAGCCCGGGATTGCCGGTGATCGCCGTGGCCGCCGCGCCGCCGATGAGGTTGGACGTGCCCACGAACCCGGCGACGAACTTCGTCGCGGGTCGCTCGTAGACCTCGGCCGGCGCGCCCACCTGCTCGATCCGGCCGCGGTTGAACACCGCGATCCGATCGCTCATCGTGAGCGCCTCCTCCTGGTCGTGGGTCACGTAGATGAACGTGATCCCGACCTCGTGCTGGATCTGGTGGAGCTCCAGCTGCATCTCCTCCCGGAGCTTGAGGTCGAGCGCGCCCAGCGGTTCGTCGAGCAGCAGCACCCGCGGGCGGTTCACGAGCGCGCGCGCGAGCGCCACCCGCTGCCGCTGGCCGCCCGACAGCTGGCCGGGCTTGCGTCTGTCGTAGCCCTCGAGGCGGACCATCCGGAGCGCGTCGGCGACGCGGGTCTCGCGCTCGGGCTTGGGGACCTTGCGCACGAGCAGGCCGTAGGCGACGTTCTCGGCCACGGTCATGTGCGGGAACAGCGCGTAGTCCTGGAACACCGTGTTGACGTCGCGCTCGAACGGCGCCAGCCGGGTGACGTCATGGCCGTGGAGCAGCACGCGGCCCGCGGTCGGCAGCTCGAAGCCCGCGATCATCCGCAGCGTCGTCGTCTTGCCGGAGCCGGACGGGCCGAGCATCGAGAAGAACTCGCCGTCCGCGATCTCCAGGTCCACGCCCGCGACGGCCGCCACGTCACCGAACCGCTTCTCGAGACCCTCGAGGCGGACGGCCGGCTGCGGGTCGCCCGCGTGGGCGTGGTCCTCCACGTGGTCGTGGCCGTGGGCCTGGACGTGTCCGTGGGTGTGCGGCACGGGGTCCGCGGGGTGGGCGCTCACGAGGGGGCTGGGGCTCCTGTGCCGTGACGGGCGGCTCGGGGTACGAGGCCGGTGGCCGCGCGTCCTCCTCCGACGGCGACCCTGCAGAAGTGGGCGCACGCTACGGGCGGAGCCGCGCAGGTGTCAAGGGCGATCCCACCACGCGAGGCCGAACGCCGATCTCCCGCATGATGTGCGGATGCAGCCGTCCCGATCGCTGACCGCCGCCGCGTCGCTCGCCGCGGTCGCGCTCGTCGCTGCCGCCTGTGGTGCCGGTTCGCCGGCGGGCACGCCCGCCATCACGCCCGGCGTGGGGGCCGCGCCCCGGGACGTCAACATCGTGATGCGCGACTACGGGTACGTGCCGCCGGTCGTGGACCTGGTCCCGGGCGAGACCGTCACGCTCCACGTGATCAACGGCGGACTGGAGATCCACGAGGCGGTCCTCGGGAGCCTCGAGGCCCAGCTCGCGTGGGAGTCCGCGGAGGCGGCAACCATCGACCACCCGCCGGGTCCGACGCCCGTCGTCCCCCAGCCCGAGGGCTTCGATGGCGTGCGCGTCGTGGTCGGGTCGGGCCAGCGCCAGGACGTGACCTGGGTCGTGCCACCGGACGCGACGGCCGCGGCGAGCGGCTGGTTCGTCGGCTGTCACATCCCCGGCCACTGGCAGAAGGGGATGGTCGTCCCGGTCCGCTTCGTCGGGCCCGGCGGCGTGCCGCTCGGGACGCCCGCCGTCCTGCCGTCGAGCTCGCCGGCGGGCTGAGCGGGCCGCCCCGGACGGGCCGTTCGGCCGGGGTGGATCGTGCCCCTCCGTGCAGCCTCCGGGCCGTGCTCGGTGGTATGGTTCGGACGGTGCGCGGGAGCCCGCGCCTCCCGTCAGCTGCACTTCCAGGAGAGCTTCCGACCATGGCGTACGTCATCGCCGAACCCTGTGTCGACGTGATGGACCTCTCGTGTGTGTCCGTCTGCCCCGTGGACTGCATCCACTACGACGAGGGGACCGATCGGAAGCTGTTCATCGACCCCAACGAGTGCATCGACTGCGGCGCGTGCGAGCCCGAGTGCCCGGTCAACGCGATCTTCCCGGAGGAGAGCCTCCCGGCCGAGTGGGCCCAGTACACCCAGGTCGACGCGCTGTGGTTCAACGACAAGGCCGCGGCCCGCGCGCTCGTGGACGAGATCAAGCCCGCCTGACCCGCCCGCGGCCGCGATCGGCCGCCCGGTTCACGGCCAGACGGCCCCGCCAGGCGCGGGGCCGTTTCCATGCCCGGCGCCGCGTCGCCCGTAGACTGGTGACGTGCGTATCGTCTCCCTCCTGCCGTCGGCGACCGAGATCGTGTTCGCGCTCGGGCTGGGCGACGAGCTGGTGGGCGTGACCCACGAGTGCGACTACCCGCCCGAGGCGCGGTCGATCCCCGTGGTGACCCGCAGCGTGCACGAGCTGGCCGGTGCCTCGTCGCAGCACATTCACGACCTCGTCGAGGAGTCGATGCGCACCCGACGCGCGCTGTACGAGCTGGACGAGGCCGCGCTCGCCGCGGCCGCACCCGACCTCATCCTGACCCAGGAGCTGTGCCGGGTCTGCGCGGTGGGCTACGAGCAGGTCAACGAGGTCGCGCGCCGGCTGGAGGGTGAGGTCACGGTCCTCAGCCTCGAGCCCGTCTCCGTGGAGGGGATCTTCAACGCGATCCAGGCGGTGGGCGCCATGACCGAGGCCGAGGACGCCGCGCTGGACGTGGTCGAGGACCTCCGCGAGCGGCTGCGACACGTGAACGAGATCGTCGGCGGCCGGCGTGACGGCGGCTTCCGGCCGCCCCGCGTCGCCGCGATCGAATGGCTCGATCCGCCGTTCGCCTGCGGGCACTGGGTGCCCGAGCAGGTCCGTCTCGCCGGTGGCTGGGAGCTGCTGGGCGTGGAGGGTGGCCGGAGCGTCGAGACGACCTGGGCCGCGGTCCGCGAGGTGGACCCCGAGATCCTCGTCCTGATGCCGTGCGGCTTCGACCTCGCGCGCACGATCGAGGAGTGGGAGCGCCTCCCCCGGCCGGAGGGCTGGGACGAGCTGCGAGCCGTCCGCGAGGGGCGCGTCTTCGCGACCGACGGGTCGGCGTACTTCTCGCGGCCTGGCCCGCGGGTCATGGACGGCATCGAGCTGCTCGCCGAGCTCATCGACCCCGCGGCGTTCGACGGCGTGTCGCCGGACGGCAGCTGGGCCCGGATCGGCTGACCGGCCGCTCGTCCAGATGCCCTTCCGCGAGCGCTTCGACTGCCTGTGGTGCGGCACGGCCCACGCCGTCCGCTCGCCGGCGGACCTCGAGGGCTGGGCCCAGCTGTGCCCGGCCTGCTTGGGCAAGGCGGGGACGAACCCCTTCCTCCGCAACCGCCTGCGGACGGCGCTCGGCGAGCGAGGGAGGGGAGCCGGAAGCACCACCGTCGCCGTCGACGCGCCGCCCCCTGGCGTCGAGGCAGCCGACGCCGCCCGGCAGGCGCCCGCGACCCGGGCCCGGGCGTCGCGGACCCCCCAGCCCGCCTTTCCGGACGACTGGTTCCTGCGCCGCGGGCCGTTCGAGCGCGGCGCCATCCACGACACGGCGTGGGCGGCGGAGCTCGACGTCGTGACCCGCTGGCTCGACGGCCTCTCGCTCGGCGGCCGGATCGACGAGCCCGCCGCCGGGACCGGGTTCTTCTCCCCGCTGCTCGCGGACAAGGGCGAGCTCCACGCGAGCGACGAGGACGCGGCCGCGCTCGACGTCGCGCGCGAGCGCCTCGTCGCGCACCGGCTCCTCGCCCACCTCCACGTCGCGGACCCGTGGGCGCCGCCCGGGGATGGCCCGGCCGACGCGGTCGTCGCGAGCTTCCTCACCGGGCGGGTGCGCGGGGCCGGCCTGGATGGGGCCATCGCCTCGCTGCGGGCCCGCCTCCGGCCCTCCGGGCGCCTCGCGCTCGTCGACCTGCGGCCCGACGACGCGGGCGGTCCGCCGCCCGGGATCGCGTGGACCTGGCACGACCCCGCGATCCTCGAGGCGGCGCTCGCCCGGGCGGGCTTCTCCGGCATCGAGTCGACGCGCACGGGCCGGTTCTTCCTCCTCGTGACCGCCGAGGCCGGCTGAGCGCCGGAACCCCGGTGGTATCCTCCGGCGCGATGTCCTCCCTGACGAACCGCACGATCGCGACGGTCGGTTCCGGCGTGATGGCCGAGGCGATGATCGCGGGCTTCCTCCGGGCGAACCTGGTGGGACCCTCGCAGATCGTCGCGAGCCACCCGCGCGCCGAGCGGCGGGCTGCCCTCGAGGCGACGCACGGGATCCGCGTCGTGGCCTCGAACGTCGAGGCGATCGATGGCGCGGACGTCATCCTGCTGGCCGTCAAGCCCCAGATGCTGGCGAAGGTCGGACGCGAGATCGGTCCCCGCCTTCGGACGGGGCAGCTGGTGCTGTCCGTGCTCGCCGGTCCCACGACCAAGGCGCTGACCGCCGCCCTGGGCCACGACCAGGTCGTGCGGGCGATGCCCAACACGCCCGCGCGGATCGGCAATGGCATGACGGTCTGGTTCGCGACGGAGGCGACGACCGCAGGCCAGCGGTCGCAGGCCAAGGCGCTGCTCGGCGCGCTCGGGGCGGAGCTCGAGGTCGAGGACGAGAAGTGGGTCGCGATGGCGACCGCGGTCTCCGGCACGGGCCCCGCGTACGTGTTCCTCGTGATGGAGGCACTGATCGACGCGGCCGTCCACATCGGCTTCCCGCGCCACATCGCGCACGACCTGGTGATCGAGACGCTCGAGGGCAGCACGCGGTTCGCCAAGCAGTCCGGCGATCACCCGGCCGTCCTGCGCAACGCCGTGACGTCGCCGGCGGGGACGTCCGCGGCCGCGATCCACGAGCTGGAGTCCGGGCGGCTGCGCACGGTGCTCTCCGAGGCGGTCTGGGCGGCGTTCCGCCGGACCGTGGAGCTCGGCGACCAGATGGACGCGCAGCTCACCACGCCGCGGCCGCCCGCGGACGAGTAACGGCCGGCGCCTCGGCCCCCGGCTCCCGAGCCTCGCCCCTGGCTCCCGGGCCACGGCCCCGGGTCCTGGCCCAGGCCCGGCCCCGGGCTCCCGGCCTGGGCCCGGCCCCGCCCCGACTCCCGCGCCGCGGCTCGGGGCCCCCGGCTCCCGGCTTCGCCCCCGGCTCTCGGGCGCGGCCCCGCCCCCGACTCCCGCGCCTCGGCTCGGGGCCCCCGGCTCCCGGGTCCCGCCTCGGCCCCTCCCCGCGAGCTGGCTATTCGGTGGGCGACTCTACGGTTCCGTCGCGCGTCGTTTCATGCGTCCGGCGACTCATTCGTTCCGTCCACGGGGCCGTTGACGGAACAGCCCAGTCTCCCAGCGACTGAACCGTTGCGGCGCGGAACCGTAGAGTCGGTAGCGGAATAACGGTTGCGTCGCCGGGCCCGCAGGACGCGGGCGAACGCGCCGGGGGGACCCCACGAGACGGCGCGCGACGGGCCCACCGCCGCGCGACCGGCCTCCGGCCGGCCGACGGGCCTCCGCGCGCGCGCCGGTGAGGCGCACGAGACCCACCGCGACTACCCGCCGATCCGCCGCGTCGACGCGGCCTGCAGCTGCGTCTCGAGCGTCGCCACCTTCGACAGCAGCTGGTTGAGCGCCGCGTCCTGGGCGGCGAGGTGCTGCTGGATCTGCTCGGCCTCGTGGAACGTCGCCTCGGCGTCCTTGTAGGTCATCTCGGATCGGCGGTCGGCGGCCTGGCCGATGATGTTCTGCCCGACCATGATCACGCTCAGCATCACCAGCTGGATGAGCGTCTGGCTGATCCAGGTGACGATCGCGAGCACGCTCCCGGACGCGAGCGCCGAGGGCAGCGCGACCAAGGCGAGCCCTGTGAACACGTAGGCGCACCACATCGTGCCCACGACCTTGGTGACCACGAGCGCGATGCGCCCGTTGACGCCCGAGACCATCCCCGCCACCGTCGGCGGCCCGGCCTTGCGGCGGGTCTCGATGCGCGGGCTCGGCGTGTGCTGGAAGCTGACCGCCATGGCATCTCCAACTGGCCCGGCCGCCCGGATCGGCGGGACCGGATGGCCCGGAATCTACCGGCCGTGCCTCCCTGTCGAGCCGGGGTCGGGACGTTATCCTCGCGCTCAGGCCCACCCTCCAGCCGCAGAAAGGCACCCATGCCCGACCGATCCGCCGTCAACGAGTTCGCCGAGCGCGCGATGCGCTCCGCGCTCCTGACGCTGTCCCACCGCAAGGCGCTCGGCCGGCTGGCGACCAGGCTTCCCGTCACGCGTCCCATGGTCCGCCGGTTCGTCGCGGGCGAGACGCTGGACGAGGCACTGCCCGCGATCGAGCGGCTCCACGAGCAGGGGATGGGCACGACCGTCGACGTGCTGGGCGAGTCCGTCACGGCCGAGGCGGACGCCCGCGCGGCGTGCGCCCGCTACCTCGCGGTGCTCGACGCCCTGCCGGCCCGGGGCCTGGACCGAAACGTCAGCCTCAAGCCGAGCCAGATGGGCGCGAAGATCGACGAGGCGCTGGCGCGCGAGAACATCGGGGCGGTCGTCGCCAAGGCGGTCGAGACCGGCGCCTTCGTCCGGATCGACATGGAGGACCACCCGTACACCGATCGCACGCTCGCGCTCTGGCGCGAGCTCCGGCCCGCGGACCGCTCGAGCGGCGCGGACGTGGGGATCGTGATCCAGGCGGCGCTCCGCCGCAGCGAACGCGACATCGAGGAGATCATCGCCGAGGGCGGCCGCGTGCGGCTGTGCAAGGGGGCCTACAAGGAGCCCGAGTCGGTCGCGTTCCAGGACAAGGCGGAGGTCGACGAGGCGTACGAGCGGCTGATGCTGCGGCTGCTCCGTGCAGGGACCTACCCGGCGATCGCCACCCACGACGTGCGGCTGATCAAGCGCGCGATCGAGGTCGCCACCGCGGAGGGGATCGCCCGCGACTCGTTCGAGTTCCAGATGCTCTACGGCGTGCGGCGGGACCTCCAGGAGCAGCTGGCCGGCGCCGGCTGGCGCGTCCGGGTCTACGTCCCGTTCGGCGGGCAGTGGTACCCGTACTTCATGCGCCGCCTCGCCGAGCGTCCCGCCAACGTGTCATTCCTGCTGCGCAACCTGTGGCGGGAGCGCGGGCGGGCCTGACCGCCGCGGCTCGACGACGCGCCGAGCCAGGCTCGCCCGGTGCCCCGGGAATCAGAAGAGCCGCCGGTCGCCCGGCGGCTCGTCAGCGTGACAGTGGTTCCTGCTGGCTGCTACCAGCGGATCGAGCGATCGGCCACGAAGCCCGCGACGAGCGCTGCCGACCCGAGGAACATGACGGCACGGGTCACGTACCACTTGAGGTTCGACTTCATCCCGGTCCCCTGAACAGTGCCGGCGAGGTGGGCCCCCCGCCTGGAGGACCACGAACGTATTCCTGCACCCGGGCGACCGGTTATGACCCATAGGTACCGGTACCGCGTCGCCTTAAGTAGGTGGTGGTGCGGCGCCGCAACGTTCGCCGCACGGGCGGCGGCTCAGTCCGGCGCGCTCGCGCCTCGTGCGGGGAGGCGGAACCAGAACGTGGAGCCGGCGCCCGGTGCGGACTCGACGCCCATCGCCCCGCCGTGCGCCTCGACGATCTGGCGCGAGATCGGCAGGCCGAGCCCGGTCCCCCTGGGGCCGTCGGGGACCGTGTCCGATGCCTGCCGGAACGGCTCGAAGATGCGCTCGAGGTCGTCCGCAGCGATGCCCCGCCCCGAGTCGGTCACGGCGACCCGCACGCCGTCCTCGTCCGCTGCCACGGCCACCCGGACCCCGCCCGCGGGCGTGAACTTGACCGCGTTGGACACGAGGTTGATGACGACCTGGACGAGGCGGTCGCGGTCGCCGTCGACGGCCGGCAGCCCGTCATCGACCGTCACCACGAGCGCGAGGCCGCTCGCCTCGAACAGCGCCGCCGTCGACGCGAGCGCCTGGCGGACGACGTCCTCGACCGCCAGCGGCGCCATGTGCCACTCGAACCGGCCGGCCTCGATCTTGGCGAGGTCCAGCAGATCGTTGATGAGGCCGGTGAGCCGCTCGCCCTCCGCGACGATGATCCCGATGTTGTCGCCGACCTGGCGCACGGCGCGGTCGACCCTGGGGTCCTCGCGCGGCACGACCGGGAACACGACGTCGTCCAGTCGCTTGCGGTTGAGCTTGGCGAACCCGACGACGGACGTGAGCGGCGTCCGAAGCTCGTGGCTGACGTTGGCCAGGAAGCGGCTCTTCGCCTCGTTCGCGTCCTCGGCCGCGCGACGCGCCGCGTCCGCCTCGGCCATCGCGTCGACGAGGTCGGCCGTTCGTTCCGCCACCCGCTGCTCGAGCGCGCGGTTCTGCGCCTCGAGGGCCGCGTACAGCCGCGCCGACTCCATGGCGCCCGCGAACAGCGACCCGACCGTGTACAGCAGCGGTCCGTCGGCCGGCCGGAGGTCGCCGCTCGCACGCCGGTCGTCCACGAGCAGCACGCCGACGCACCGGCCCTGGGTCACCAGCGGCGTCCCGACGAACCCCGTGGACCCGAGGACCGCCGCGATCCGACGGTTGCCCTCGTCCGGGTCGGCGTCGGCGTCCCGGAACCGGAGCGGCCCGTCCGCGCGGGCGAGCGCGGCGAGCGCGGACGTCTCGTCGTCGAGCGCGACCCGGAGGTCCGTGACGAGGACCCCGAGGCCTGGCGACCCGCCCGCGACCCGACAGCCGCCGAGCGTCCCGCTCGCCGGATCGACGAACGCGATGAGCCCGCGCCCGAAGCCCAGGTTGCCGACGATCTCCCCGAGCCCGCGGTCCACCAGCTCGTCGAGATCACGCGTCGACCCCAGCGCGATCCCGATGGCGTTGATTCCCGCGAGCTCCGCGAGGCGGTCCCGGAGGTCCCGGGCGAGGTCGGCGTCGTCGCGTGCGTGGTCGGCCGCCCTCGCCTGATCGGACGCCTGGCCGGGCTCGTCGCGGGGCACGGGAGCGGCTCGGAGCGACCGGAGGCTCAGCGGCCCGGACCGGCCGTGATCGCCCGGCCGATTGCGGGACCGGCCAGAGCGGCGATCGCGGTGACCACCTTGAGGTCGGCGGCGCGGAAGGTCCCGCCCGTCGCCGTCGCACCCACGACGCCGATCGTCGTGTCGCCGGCCCGGAGCGGCGCCGCCACGATGCTCCCGGCGACCCGCTCTGCGGCCGTCGCCCGCCCGTCGGCGGAGGCGTCGTCGACGAGCTCCGCGAGGCCGGCCGCCGCGATCGTCCCGACGATGCCCACGCCGAGGCGCGATCCGGTCGCGTCGAGCGCCCCCGCATCCGGGGCCGCGCCCGGCGCCGCCACGAGCGACCCGTCCGCGCGGGCGAGGAGCAGGAACGCGTGCGCGTCGCCCGGCAGCCGGGACAGCTCCGCCGTCGCGGTCCCGACGATCGAGGCGAGATCGGTGTCGCCGCCGATGGCCGCCGCGAGGTCGTAGATCAGCGACAGCTCGCGATACCGCTCGAGTGCCTCGTTGGCGAGGCTGCGCTTGTCGCGCTCCCGCGCGGCGGCATACGCGAGGACCGCCGCGACGCCGCGTGCGGCCCGCCCGCCCTCGACGGTGCCCAGCGTCTCGCCGTCCACGGTCACGTCGTGGTTGCCGGCCCCCGCGTCTGCGCCGGTGCGCTCGAGGACCACCTCGCCCTCGGCGTCGCGGATGGTGACCGCCGCGTCCGTCCCGGCGAGGAGCGCGGAGACCATCGGCGCCACGTGCCGGTGGCGGACGATGAGGCGACGCAGCTCGCTCATGCCTCGCCGAGGACCTCGCGTGCGATCGCGAGCAGCTCGTCCGGATCGAACGGCTTCGTGAGGTAGCGGTCGGCGCCGGCGGCCAGGCCCTCCTCGCGGTCGTGCGCCTGGCCCTTGGCGGTGAGCAGCACGATGTGGACGTCCGCCATGCCGAGCTCGCCCCGGACCGCGCGGGCGACCTCCAGGCCGTTGCGCCTCGGCATCATCACGTCGAGGAACACGAGGTCGGGCCGCTGCGCCTCGATCGCCGCGAGCGCCTCCTCGCCGTCGGATGCCGTGTACAGCTCCACGCCCTCGTCCGCGAGCTCCTCCAGCGTCTGCTCGATCAGCAGCCTGATGTGCTGCTCGTCGTCGACGATGAGAACGCTCCGGGACATGGAACCTCCGCGTGCGGGATGGGCGATCAACGATGCCCGAACGCGCACCCGGCTGCAAGGCGGCCCCGCGCGGTGCGTATGCTGCGGCCATGACCGTCTCCACCCCCGTCCCCGGCCCGTCACCGTCCGCGCTGCCGTCCCTCCCCGCCGGCCTCGACACCCCGGCGCTGGTCGTGTTCGTCGCCCGCGTGTGGTCCAACATCACCCGCCTGCAGGCCGACCTCGACGCGCGCGGGATCGCGCTTCGCCCGCACGTCAAGACGCACAAGAGCGTGCGCATCGCGCGAATGCAGCTGGACGCGGGCGCACGGGGGCTCACCGTCGGCACGCTGGGCGAGGCGGAGGTCATGGCGTCGGCGGGGCTGCGCGACCTGTTCCTCGCCTACCCGCTGTGGGCCGAAGGCCCGAAGGCGCAGCGGCTTCGGGCCCTCCACGACACCGCCGAGCTGCGCGTCGGCATCGAGTCAGTGCCGGCGGCCGAGCGCCTGGCCGCCGCCATCGCCGGCGCCCGCCGGCCGCTCCACGTGGTGGTCGAGGTGGACTCCGGGCTCCATCGGACCGGCGGGGGGACGCCGGGCGGGGGCGGGGGGGGCGCCCGGGCGGCCGCGGCCGGGGGCCTGGTCGTCGACGGCGTGTTCACGCACGGCGGCCACAGCTACCGGCCGGGCGCGGCAGGCGCCGTGGCGCTCGACGAGGTGTCCGCCCTCGAGCAGGCCGCCGGCGCACTGGAGGCCGCCGGCTTCGAGGTCGCGGTCGTGTCGGCCGGCGCGACGCCGACCCGCACGCTGTCTGCCGCCGGGCGCGTCAACGAGATCCGGGCCGGCACCTATGCGCTGGGCGACCGCCAGCAGGTCGCCCTCGGGGCGATGGCGCCGGACCAGCCGGCGGCGGGCGGGGCGGCGACCGGCGGGGCGG
>JAICUV010000189.1 GCA_025935655.1 Chloroflexota bacterium
ACCGTGGAGGCGTTCTGGGCGAGCATCCGGCACGCGCGGCCGCTGCTGGTGGGGCTCAACTGCGCGCTGGGGGCGAAGCAGCTCCGCGAGCACGTGGAGGAGCTGGGTCGGATCGCGGACGTGCCGCTGGCCGCGTACCCCAACGCGGGGCTGCCCAACGAGCTCGGCGGGTACGACGAGACCCCCGAGGTCACCGCGACCGCGCTCGGCGAGTGGGCGCGGGCGGGGCTCGTGAACCTGGCCGGGTCATGCTGCGGGTCCACGCCCGAGCACACGGCCGCGATCGTGGAGGCGGTCCGCGGCGTCCCGCCGCGTCCGATCCCGGAGCTGGAGCCTGTCACCCGCCTGTCCGGCCTGGAGCCGCTCACGATCCCCATGCCGGGCGGCGCGTTCATCAACATCGGCGAGCGGACGAACGTCACCGGCTCGCGGGCGTTCGCGCGGCTCATGGCCGCCGGGCGCGACGGCGAGGACAAGGCGGTCGCGATCGCGCGGGACCAGGTCGCGAACGGCGCCGTGATGATCGACGTCAACATGGACGAGGCGATGCTCGACGGCGTCGCCGCCATGACCCGGTTCCTGCGCCGCCTGGCCACCGAGCCCGACGTGGCGAAGGTCCCGGTCATGGTCGACAGCTCGCGCTGGGGGGTCATCGAGGCGGGCCTGCGGCAGCTCCAGGGCCGCGGCGTGGTCAACTCGATCAGCCTCAAGGAGGGCGAGGACGAGTTCCTGCGCCAGGCGCGACTGTGCCGGCGCTACGGCGCCGCGGTCGTGGTGATGGCGTTCGACGAGGCGGGCCAGGCGGACTCCGTGGAGCGTCGCGTCGACGTCCTCACGCGCGCCCACCGCCTGCTGACGACGGAGGCGGGGTTCGCCCCCGAGGACATCATCCTCGACCCCAACATCTTCGCGATCGCGACCGGCATGGAGGAGCACGCGGAGTACGCGAACGCGTTCTTCGAGGCGACCCGGCGGATCAAGGCGTCGATCCCGCACGCGCGGGTGAGTGGCGGCGTGTCCAACGTCTCGTTCGCGTTCCGCGGCAACGACCGCGTCCGCGAGGCGATCCACGCGGTGTTCCTGTACCACGCGATCAAGGCCGGCCTGGACATGGCGATCGTCAACGCGGGCGTGATCCCGCAGTACGACGACATCGACCCCGAGCTCCTCGAGCGGGTGGAGGACGTCGTCCTCAACCGGCGGGTGGACGCGACGGACCGGCTGCTGGAGATCGCGCCGCGATACGCGGGCGGCGCGGCGGTGGAGCGCACCGGCGACGACCTCTCGTGGCGGTCGCTCCCGGTCACGGAGCGGCTGACCCACGCGCTGGTCGAGGGGAACGACGCGTTCGTCGTCGAGGACACGGAGGAGGCGCGGCTGGCGGCGGCCCGCCCGCTCGACGTCATCGAGGGTCCGCTCATGGCGGGCATGAACATCGTCGGCGACCGGTTCGGGTCCGGGCGGATGTTCCTGCCCCAGGTGGTGAAGAGCGCCCGGGTGATGAAGAAGGCCGTGGCGGTCCTCATCCCCTATCTCGAGGCGGAGCGGGCCGGGACGGGGAAGCGCGCCGGGACGGTCGTCATGGCGACGGTCAAGGGCGACGTCCACGACATCGGCAAGAACATCGTGGGCGTCGTGCTGGGCTGCAACGACTACGAGGTCATCGACCTCGGGGTCATGGTCCCGGCGGCGCGGATCCTGGAGAAGGCGCGCGAGGTGGACGCGGACATCATCGGGCTGTCCGGGCTCATCACCCCCAGCCTGGACGAGATGGCGCACGTCGCCGCGCTGATGGAGCGCGAGGGGATGACGACGCCGCTGCTCATCGGCGGGGCGACGACGTCGCGGGTCCACACTGCGGTGAAGATCGCGCCGGCGTACTCGCAGCCGGTCGTCCACGTGGCCGATGCCTCGCGCGCAGTCGGAGTCGCGGGGTCGCTGGTGGACCGCGGGGCGCGCGAGGCGTTCGCGGCCGGCATCCGCGAGGAGTACGCCACGGTCCGCCGCGAGCGCGAGGGCCGCGACGCGCGCGAGCGGCGGCTGTCCATCGGGGACGCGCGCGCGAACCGCCCGGTGGTCGACTGGACTGCAGCGCCGCCGCGGCCGACGTTCCTCGGCGTGACGGCGTTCCGGGACTACCCGCTGGCGGAGCTCGTCGAGCGGATCGACTGGACGCCGTTCTTCACCACCTGGGAGCTGCGCGGCGCCTATCCCGCGATCCTCGCCGACCCGAGGGTCGGCGCAACCGCGCGTGACCTCCACCGCGATGCGCTCGCGCTGCTCGACCGCATCGTCGGGGAGCGGCTGTTCCAGGCGTCGGCGGTCGTCGGGTTCTGGCCCGCCAACGCCACGCCGGACGACGACATCGTGCTGTACGCGGACGAGGCGCGCACCACCGAGGCCGCCCGGATCCATTCCCTGCGGCAGCAGATGGCGAAGCCGGACGGGCGCCCGAACGTCTCGGTCGCGGACTTCGTGGGCCCGGCCGGCGTCGCGGACTACGTGGGCGCGTTCGCCGTCACGGCCGGCCATGGCGTGGACGAGCTGGTGCGCGAGTTCGAGGCGGCGCACGACGACTACAGCGCGATCCTCACCAAGGCGCTCGCGGACCGCCTCGCGGAGGCGTTCGCGGAGCGCCTCCACGAGCGGGTGCGGCGCGAGCTCTGGGGCTACGCACCGGACGAGGCCCTCGCGAACGAGGACCTCATCCGCGAGCGCTACCAGGGCATCCGTCCGGCTCCCGGCTACCCCGCGACGCCCGACCACCGGGCGAAGGCGACGCTGTTCGAGCTGCTGGACGCGGAGGCGCGGGCCGGGATCCGGCTCACCGAGTCGATGGCGATGCTCCCCGCCTCGTCGGTGTCCGGGCTGTACCTCTGGCACCCCGAGTCGCACTACTTCGGCGTGGGACGCATGGGCCGCGACCAGCTCGCCGACTACGCGCGCCGCGCGGGCATCCCGGTCGAGGAGGCCGAGCGCTGGCTGGCGCCGAACCTCGCGGACGAGGTCGCCCCGAGCCCCGCCTGACCCGCGGTCGTGCCCCGGCACGAGGCGTCCGGTCCCGGCCACCCCACGCCGCATGCCCGGCGCCCGTACCGCAGTCGCCCCCGGGATCGAGTAGCCTCCGCGCGGAGGTCGTCGCCATGCCGTCGTTCACGAAGTCCTCACCCGAGATGGTCGCCCGGTTCGAGGAGGTCGCCGCCCGCCACCCGGCCGCGCAGCGCCGGAAGATGTTCGGCTACGCGGCGATGTTCATCGGCGGGAACTTCGCGACCGGCCTGTTCGAGGAGTCGTGGGTCGTGCGGCTCTCGGACGCGGACCTGGCCACGCTGCTCGCGACGCCGGGCGCGGACGGCTTCTCCCCGATGCCCGGCAAGGCGATGAGGAACTGGGGCCGGCTCCCCGTCGACGTGGTGGCGGACGACGCCGTGCTGGACGCCTGGCTGGAGCGCGCGTTCGCGTTCGCCGCGAGCCTGCCCGCCAAGGGCTGACGGACCGCCACGCCGAGGGCCCGCCACGCTGAGGGCCCGCCAGAGCAGTGACCGGGTGACCGGCGCGGTCAGCCGCTGTCAGCCGCGGATGTCGAGCGCGCGGCCCCAGTGGAGCAGCCGGACCGCCACGAGGACGCCGAACGCCGCGAGCACGAGGATCGCCGCCGCGGCGATCGACGCGTCCAGGTTGCCGGACTGGAACTCCGAGTAGACGACCAGCGGGAGCGTCTGCGTCCTGCCCTCGACGTTGCCCGCGAACATGATCGTGGCGCCGAACTCGCCCAGCGCCCGGGCCCAGCTCATGACGAGCCCCGCGGCGAGTGCGCTCGACGCGAGCGGGACCGTCACCCGCGCGAACAGCTGCCGCTCGGAGGCGCCGTCCACGCGCGCCGCGTCCTCGAGGTCGTGGTCCACGGACGCGAACCCGGTCCGCGCGCTCCGGATGTAGAACGGGGCCGCCACGAACAGCTGCGCGATCACCACCGCCACCACGGTGAACGGGATCTCGATCCCCAGGATCGACAGCGGCTCGCCGAGCAGGCCCCGACGCCCGAACACCAGCAGCAGCGCGAGCCCGGCGACCGACGGCGGGAGCACGATCGGCAGGTCGATGAGCGTCTCGACCATGACCTGGCCGCGGAACCGCCGGCGCGCGAGCGTGAGCGCGAGCGGCGTCCCGAACGCGACCGTGAGCAGCGCGGTCACCGCCGTCGTGGCGAGGCTGAGGACGAGCGCGTCGGCGACGACCTTGAGCCCGGCCGTCTCGAGGAGCGACCCGTCGAGGACCGCCCGCGCGACGAGCACGAACACCGGTAGCCCCAGGACGAGCCCGCCGGCGATGGCCACGGCGTCGAACGGCCGGCCGAGCCCGGAGCGCGCGTTCGTCCGTGCGGGGGCCGGTGCCAGTGCCGTCATGGACGCGCCCCGATCGATGCCGTCACGGCGCGGGCGTGAACCCGGCGTCCGCGAACATCGCCCGGGCCTCCGGACCGGTGAGCCAGGCCAGGAACGCAGCCGCGGCGTCGGGTGCCGCGGACGCCTTCAGGACGACGCCGCCATACGTCGCGGGGACGTTCGCGCTGTCCGGAACCGCCACCGTCGCGATTCCGTCGACGCCGGTCGCGTCGGTGACGTAGACGATCCCGGCGTCGCCCTCGCCGAGCGCGAGCTTGGCGACGATCGCGGACACGTTGTCCTCGCGGCTCACGACGTTGGCCGCGTACGAGGCGGCGAAGTCGGCCGGGTAGCCCGGCTCCTTGCCGAGGTTGTCGACGAGCCGGGTCGCGTACGTCGTGATCGGCACCTGGTCGCCCGCGCCCACGATCTTCACGCCCCGCCTCGCCAGGTCCGCCGGGGTCGCGATGCGGGCCGGGTTGGCGGCCGGGACGGCGACCGCGAGCCGGTTCCCGGCGAACGGCGTGACCCCGCCCGTCGCGAGGCCGGCGTCGAGGAGCTTCTGCGGCTGCTTCGTGTCCGCGGACAGGAACACGTCCGCGGGCGCGCCCTGCTCGATCTTCGTCTCGAGGGCCGCCGACGAGTCCGTCGACACCGCGAAGCTGACGCCGGGGTTGGTCGCCGTGTACGCCGCCGTGACCTTCGCCAGGACCTGCTTGAGGGAAGCGGCCGCGCTGATCTCCAGCCGGGTCGGCGAGGCGGACGTCGACCCGGGCGCCGAGGCGCACCCCGCGACGGCGAACACGAGTGCGACGGCCGCGAGTGCGGCGGTCGCGGCGACGCGCGTGCGGCGCACGATCACCCGCGGCCCTCTCGACCCGACGGCACCTCGACGATCACGTTGGTCGCCTTGACGACGCACACCGCCTCCTGGCCGACGACGAGGCCCAGCTCCTCGACCGCCTCGGCCGTCATGAGGCTCACGAGCCGGTGCGGCCCGGCGAGCACCTCCACCACCGCGGCGACGCGGTCCTTCTCGATCCGGGTCACGATCCCGGCGAACCGGTTGCGCGCCGACTGGGCGACGATCGGGCGGTCGCCGGCGACCCGCCGGCGCTCCGTGAGGAGCCGGGTGATCTCCCCGATCGGCACGAGCCGCTGGCCGCCCTCGGAGCGGTCCATCCGGAGTCGCCCCTCCTGCTCCCAGCGCCTGAGCGTCTCGACGGAGACGCCCAGCATCTCCGCGGCCTGGCCCACCCGCACGCGGGCGTCATCGGATCGTTCGCCGGCAGTCATACCGCGGAAGTATCGGCAGATTCGGCTTCGATGTCTATGGGTTGCGGCGAAGCGTAGTGGCTTTCGCCCATGGCCGGGCACCGGCTGCCCCGGACCGTGGACGGGAAGAAAGGTTGCGGGCTGGGCACGGCCGCATTAATGGCGTATGCTCGGAGGTACGCCCCGATCGGAGGGCGAAGCCAGGAACGGCCGACTCGATCCACTCCCTCACGGATTCCGCCGAGGAAGATCGCGGAAACCGTCGCAACCACGAGGAAGTGGAATCGTTATGAACGTCGACAAGACGCTCACTTGTGCCGACTGCAGCCAGTCGTTCACCTTCACTGCCAGCGAGCAGGATTTCTATGCCGAGCGCGGCTTCACGGAGCCGCGGCGCTGCCCGAGCTGCCGTGCAGCCAAGAAGGCACAGCGCAACGCTGAGGGCGGCGGCGGGAGCTACAGCTCCGGCGGCGGCTACAGCAGCGGCGGCTACTCCAGCGGCGCAGGCAGCTACGGCTCCGGCTCCCGCTCCAGCGGCGGCTACGGCGGCGGCGCATCGCGCGGTCCGCGCGAGATGTTCGCGGCCACCTGCTCGTCCTGCGGGCAGGAGACCGAGGTCCCGTTCCGGCCGACCTCGGGCAAGCCGGTCTACTGCAGCTCCTGCTTCGCCCAGCGGCGGGCCTGAGCTTCAGATGACGGAGCCCCGGCGTCCGGGAAACGGGCTCCCGCCTCGCAGGCCGGCCCCGCCGGTCGATGAGCGGAAGCACGTGATTGCCGAGTACCGCCACCGCACGCAGGAAGTGACCTGCATCTGCGGCTGGCAGGGATCCTCGCAGTCACCGGACGGTCGGACTTCGGACTGGAGCCGTCACGTGGCCGCAGGTCGCGTCACCCGCGCCTGACCCACACTCGCACAACGCAGACGAGCGCCCGCCTTGCCGGCGGTCGTTTAGATTACCCGTGAGCGGGAAGCCCAGGCCCGTTATTTCC
>JAICUV010000246.1 GCA_025935655.1 Chloroflexota bacterium
CCGGACGCCTCGGCCCAGTCGTCGAGGGCGATGGCGGCCTCGGCGAACAGGTCGCGCTCACGCATGATCCGCTCGACGACGTCGCGCACCAGGACGACGCGCCCCGTGGAGGCGCCGCGAGGTGGGACCCAGCCGGTGTCGAGGACCACGGTCGTCGTGTCGGGCGGGGCGTCGCCCTCCGCCGGCGCGGTCGCGACGAAGCGAAGGCGCGGGCCGTCCGGGGCCGCCTCCAAACGCGGCCCGCCGGCGGCGCGGGGTGCGGCGACGGCGGGCGCGGCCGTTGCCGCGGCACGCTCGAGGGCGGCCCGGGTCTGGGCCACGTCCGGCGTCCGTCCCGGGGCGAGCTCGTGGTACAGCCCGAAGAGCGTGTCGAGCTGGGCCTCCCACGTGTAGCGCTCGTGCGCAACCTCGAGCACGTGTCGGCGCAGGGCGGCTCGCGCCTCGGGTGGGCGTCCGACGATGTCCCGGATCCCGGCCGCGATCGACGCCGGGTCCCGCGGGTCCACGAGGACGCCCACGCCGGCCGAGCGCACGATCGAGGCCATGCCCGGCAGGTTCGACGCGACGACCGGGATGCCGGCCGCGATCGCCTCCCACAGCTTCTGGGGCGTGGTGAACCGGTGGTTCGCGGTGGTCGGCTGGATCGCCATCAGCATCAGGTCCGCCGACGCGGACCAGTCCATCAGCTCGTGCGGCGGCACGGCCGGCAGGACGAACAGCTTGCCCCGGTACGGCGGCGTGGCGGCGGCGCGGCGGCATCGCCGCTCGAGCCGCCCGTAGCCCAGGAGGACGAGGACGGCGTCCGGCACCTGCAGGATCGCCTCCATCGATTCCTCGATGCCGCGGTCGCTGATGAGCTGGCCCTGGTACAGCGCGATCGCCGTGGTCGCGGGCAGGCCCAGCGCGTCGCGGATCAGGTCGGGCGGCGGCGACGGTGGCGTCCAGCGCGCCGGGGTGTTCATCACGACCGGCGGGCGCGGGACGCCGAGCTGCTCCACGAGCAGGTCCGCATAGGGCTCGTTGACGGTCAGCACCCGGTCCACGGCACGGGCCCAGCGACGTTCGAGCGCGGCGAGGACCGGGCGCATCGGCCACCCGAGGGTGGCGAAGTCGCGCGACAGCATGTACACGTCACGGCTGTCGTAGATCGTCCTGCCCCCATGGCGCCGCCGCATCCGCAGCAGCGCCGGGAGCGACCCGGCCCACATGCCATGCCACACGTCCGCCGGCTCCACGACCTCGTCCAGGGCGGCCGCCCAGCCCAGCGGGCGGAGGGGGAAGATCATCGCGATGCGACGCCACCGGCGGTAGGCGCGCCGGGCGACCAGGAGCGGGTACAGGACCACGCGCACGGGCGTCGGAAAGCGGCCCCGGCCGTCCTCGCCGGCATCGTCCACCGCGTCCTCGGGCGTGCCGCCGGCGGTCGGCGGATGCTCCAGGGCCCGCGCCGCCTCGTCCATCGCGACCCGGGCCCGCTTCCTCGCCCCTGCCCGCAGCCCGGGGACGGCGAGCCGCCAGTCGATGGGCGCCCGCACGAGCCGGTAGCCGTCGCGCTGCTCCACCGGCGCGAGGCCCTCGTGCCAGCGCGTGTACAGGGTGACGTCGTAGCCCGCGTCGATGGCCGACCGCGCGATCCGGAACGACCGTGCGTCGTACTCACCCGAGGAGAACGACAGGATCGCGAGCCGGGGGCGGCGCGCGGGCCGGGCGGGGTTGGGCGTCATCGGCATACACGATGCCAGACCCGCCGCTCCGCGTCCCGGACGCGGACCCGTGCCACCGCCGGGTGGGCCGGGACCTCCGTGGTCATGGGCTATGCTCCGCGCCATGCCCGTCCTGAAGAGCCGCCTCGGTGACTGGGATCTCCCGCACGTGCACGCGTGGTCGGAGCGTACGCTCGAGATCCGGGCGGAGCCGGCGCGGCTCGTCCATCCCGACACCCGGGTCGCGACCATCGGCAGCTGCTTCGCGCAGGAGCTGGCCGGGATGATGGGCGAGGTCGGGATCGTCGGCGGGATGCACCCGGGCGGGCTGTTCTACTCCACGACGGCGATCCGCCAGGAGCTGGAGCGGCTCACGGGCGGCTGGCCGGAGCGTGCCGCGGAGCCGCTGTGGCACGTCGGCGAGGGCGTCATCGACCCGTTCCGCGACTACGACACGCGGTACCCCGACGAGCCGGCGCTCCTCGCGTCCCGCGCCGCGGCGGATGCGGCGGCGGACGAGGTGTTCCAGGGCGCCTCGGTCGTCGTTGTCACGCTCGGCCTGATCGAGACCTGGCGGTCGCGCGCGACCGGCAACACGATCCGCCAGATCCCCCACCCCGCCGTGTTCGAGGACATGGCGCCGACGTTCCACCGGCTCACGGTCGCGGAGATGCTCGAGGACCTGGAGCGGATCCGGACCGTCGTCCGCGGGCGGCTCGGCGCCGAGCTCATCGTGACGGTCTCGCCGGTGCCGCTGCACACGACCTTCACGGCGCTCGATGTGCGGGTCGCGAACATGGAATCGAAGAGCCGGATCCGGGCCGCCGTGTCGGAGTTCGTGGATCGCCACCCGGACGTCCGCTACTTCCACAGCTACGACCTCGCGATGACGGCCGAGCGCCAGAGCGACTACTTCAAGGACGACGGGCGGCACGTCCATCGCCACGCCGTCCGCTACATCGTCTCGGAGTTCCTGCGCCTCTACGCGGACCCGCCGCTCCACATCCCCGACGTGGACACGTCGTGGCTGACGCCGATCGAGAAGACCGCGCCGATCCCCACCAGGGAGCCCCGGCAGCCGAAGCCGAAGGCGCCGCTGTGGCGCCGCGCGGCACGCAGGGTGAAGCGGACGGTCCGTCCGAACCGCTGAGGCGTGGGCCGTCGATCCGTCAGCGGATCGACCCCGCGATCAGGACCAGCCCGCGCCCAGGCGCAGGACCTGGCGGGGCTTCGCCCCGCGGTCGCGAGAGCTGTTCACGGTGTCCACCACCAGGTCGGCCGTCTCGTACACGTGGTCCCAGTCGATCGCGCGGTGTGGCGTGTGGACCAGGATCACGTCCGCCCAGTGGAGCAGCGAGTCGAGACCCACGCTCGTGTGCGTCCGGCCAGCCGCGTCGCGGTAGGCCGGCACGTGCGGATCGTGGTAGCGGAGGTCCGCGCCGCGCTCGGCGATGCCGGCCATCACGGCCGCGGCCGGCGAGTTGCGGTCGTCCTGGACGTCGGGCTTGAACGCGACGCCGATGACGCCGACCCGGGCGCCCTTGAGCGACCGGCCGCGCTCGTTGAGCGCCTCCGCCGTGAGGTCCACCACGTGGCGGGGCATCCCGAAGTTGATGTCGCCGGCGAGCTCGATGAACCGCTCCGTGAAGTCGAACTCGCGCGCCCGCCAGGCGAGGTAGTACGGGTCCACCGGGATGCAGTGGCCGCCGACGCCGGGGCCGGGCGTGAACTTCATGAACCCGAACGGCTTGGTCGCCGCCGCGTCGATGACCTCCCAGACGTCGATGCCCATCCGCTCGCACAGCAGCGCGAGCTGGTTGACGAACGCGATGTTCACGTTGCGGAAGGTGTTCTCGAGCAGCTTCGCCATCTCTGCCGCGTCGGGCGAGGACAGCTCGATGACCCGGTCGTTGACCTTCGAGAGGAGCGCGGCCGCGCGCTTCGTCGCGCCGGGCGTGGAGCCGCCGACCAGGCGCGGCACGTCGCGCGAGGCGCTGGCCGGGTCGCCGGGGTTGACGCGCTCGGGCGCGAACGCGAGGTCGAAGTCCACGCCGGCGTTGAGCCCCGACTCCTCGATCCGCTCGCGGAACGGGCCGGTCGTCGTGCCGGGGAAGGTCGTGGACTGGAGCACGATGAGCTGCCCCGCACGCACGTTGTCGCGGATCCGCGTCGCCGCGGACAGCACCGGGCCGAGGTCCGGGTCCTTCGTCCCCGTGATCGGGGTCGGGACGCACACGAACACGGCGTTGGCGTCGTGGATGGCGGCCGGGTCCAGCGTCACGGACAGGCGGCCGTCGAGGGCCGCCGAGAGGCGCTCGTCGGTGATGTCGTCGATGGGCGAATGGCGCTCGAGCAGCTGCCCGACGCGGTGCTCCGAGGCGTCGACGCCGGTGACGTCCACGCCCGCCTCGGCGAACGCGATGGCGAGAGGCAGGCCTACGTAGCCGAGGCCGATGACGGCGATGCGGGTGTCTTCGGACATGCGGCCAAGGATAGTGGAGGCGCCGCGACGGTCGGGGTCCGGACGGCCCGCAGGTGCCGGCGACGCGTCACGAACCGGCAGTCGCGGCGGCGGGCCGAGCGCGCGGCACGGCCGGGACCGGGCTCGGGTAGGGTTGTCTCCTCATCCCGAACCCCGAGGTATCCCCGATGGAGTCCACGCCCGGCACGCTCGGCGACCTGTTCCGCTCGCTCGGCCTGACGCTCACCATCCGCCCCCAGGCGGACGAGGCGGACGCGTGGGCCTGCACGCTGACGCGTCCCGACGGCGCGACCTACGAGATCGACTCGGTGACCTTCTTCGACGTCGACCCGGACACGGGCGACGAGTGGGCCGTGGAGCCCAGCCCCTCGCGGGTGCTGTCGGTGCTCGCGGGCGGCGACATCGAGGGTGACGACGACGCCGTGGACGCGGAGGCGGAGGCGGAGTCCGCGGCCCGGGCGTTCCTGGGCGACGCGGGCTACGACCTCCTGCTGGAGCTCGACGCGGCGGGCGCCGAGTAGCGGGGCAGCGGCGCGGGCCCCCGGCTCTCCGCCGCGGCCGCGAGCGCGGCGATCAGGATCACGGGCACCACCCAGACCGCGGTCAGCGTGGCGACGAGGGCGGTGACGCACAGGCCACCGAGCAGCAGGAGGTCCAAGGCCGGGCTCCGGACGGGCGGCCGTCTGCCGCCATCCGGGCGAGGATCGCGAGGCGTACGCGTCCGGCCACCGGGCACGCGACGCGTGGCGGCATGGACGTTCGACGATGGACCGGGCGGAGCTAGCGGATCGGCTCCAGGTCCACGGTGCGCACGGTGCGGGCGCGGCCGGCCTCGGTGCGCACGGCGGCCGACGGGATGGCCCCGTTCGCCATGCGCTCGATGACGGCGATCTCGCCGGCGTACAGGCCGGTCCCCAGG
>JAICUV010000302.1 GCA_025935655.1 Chloroflexota bacterium
AGGCCGTGCCGCTCGTCCAGAAGCGGCTGGTCCGGACGGCGGTCGCGATGGGCAAGCCGGTCATCGTGGCGACGCAGATGCTCGAGTCCATGATCGGGGCGGCGCGTCCCACGAGGGCGGAGGCGAGCGATGTCGCGAACGCCGTGCTGGACGGGGCGGACGCGGTGATGCTCTCCGGCGAGACGGCGATCGGCGCGTACCCGATCCTCGCGGCCGAGGCCGCCCAGCGGATCGCCGCGGCGGCCGAGGGTGGCGACCAGCCGGAGCGGACGGACCACGACGTCACCGACGCGTCGCCCGCGGGACGTGGCGGCGCGCTCGCGGTCGCGGCGGTCGCCCTGGCCGAGCACGATCGTTCGATCACCGTGCTGGTGGCCGCGGGTCGCCACGCGGGCGGGGCGGTGGTCGCGGCGGCCCGTCGGCCTGCCGTGCCGATCGTGGCGGTCGTCCCCGATGAACGGATGGCGCGGCTGCTCGCCGTCGTCCGTGGCGTGTGGCCCGTCGTCCCGGCGGACGCCGCCCTGACCGCCGACCCGGGCGGCGTCCCCGCCGACGTCCTGCTCATGGACCCGTCGGTCGCCGCGATGCTCCCGGCCGGCGGTCGTGCGGTCGTGCTCGCGGGCTCGGAGGACGGCACCGTGGAACGGATCGAGGCACTCGCGATCCCGACGCGGGGCTGACGCATGCCCCGCAACCTCGGGCCGGACCTCACGGAGGACGTCCGCGACGGGCCGCCGCCTCCCCTCGACGGGTTCGCGATGCTCCCGGTCTGGGTCGAGGCGGGCTATGACGGCGGCCGCTTCGCGGGATGGGTCCCCAGCGTGCCCGGCGTGCTCGCGGTCGCGGACTCCCACGCGCGTGCGGTGAGCCTGGCCGTGATGACCACG
The DNA here is from genome assembly GCA_025935655.1 of Chloroflexota bacterium. Taxonomy (GTDB): domain Bacteria; phylum Chloroflexota; class Limnocylindria; order Limnocylindrales; family CSP1-4; genus CAIXZV01. The sequence goes on from JAICUV010000302.1 coordinate 888, forward strand.
GCGCGGGTCCGCGGCTGGCTCGAGGCACACGGCGACGAGGCGGGGATCCCACGGATGTGGCGCGGCGAGCTGGCCGGCGATGTCCGCGCGTCGACCCGCGACGACGGATACGAGGTCAACGCCACGCTCCCAACGGACCGCCGCGTCGTCGGCGACGAGGAGGTCGCCGCGGCGGTGCGCCGGCTCGCCTGGGCGCGGACGGACCTGCTGGACGTCGCGCGGCGCATCGCGGCGCACGAGGCGACGGCGGGCCCGCTCCCCACCGATACGACGCGGGGCGAGCGCCGTCCGGACGAGGTGCTCCGGCACGTCGCGGGCTCGGAGGTCTGGCTCCTCGGCCGGCTGCCCGCCGTCGGGCGCTTCGACGGGCCGATGGACGGCGTGCCGGTGGTCGACGTGCTCGCGGGCTCTCGGGCCTGGGTCATCGACCGGCTCGATTCGCTCGGGCGGCGCGACGACGGGACGGAGACCACGGACCGGCACGGCGAGACCTGGACGCTGGCCAAGGTGCTGCGCCGGATCCAGGCGCACGGGATCGACCACCTGTGGGAGCTCGAGCGCCGGCTCGTCCGCCACGACGGGACCCGCGATCGCATCGACATCACGCTCGACCGCCTGCCGGAGACCGGCCGAGTGGTCGGCCTGCTGCGGTCGGTGGGCTGGGACCTGCGGGCGTCCGAGCCCGCGTCGCTCGAGCGGGCACTCCGGGGCACCACGGAGTTCGCCACCGCGTGGGACGGGGACCGGCTGGTCGGGACCGCCCGCTCGATCTCTGACGGCGCCCAGAACGCGCTGATCGCGACCGTCGTCGTGGACCCCGCCTACCAGGGGCTGGGGGTGGGGGAGCGGATGATCCACCTCCTCACCGACGGGCGCGACCTCGTCCGGTTCTCGCTCGCGGCCACGCCCGGCCTCGAGCCCTGGTACCGCAAGCTGGGTTTCCTCCCGGATCCGCACGCGCTGTTCCGGCCGCGTCGGCGGGCCTGACCGCCGGCGGGGGTAGGCTGATCAGATGCGAGCCCTCCTGCTCATCGTCGCGATCGTCGTCGCCGCCTGCTCGCCCGCCGCGCCGGCGGCGGACAGCCCGGGCGGGGTCGTCCAGGTCGCCCTGGGGAAGCTCGCCGCGAAGGACATCGACGGCCTGCGTGGGCTCGCCTGCGCCGGCCAGGAGGACCTGATCCGCCAGCAGCTCGGGCTGGCCGGCATCGGGGCGGGCGCGGATCTGCTGCCCGGCCTGGACACCCAGGCGCTGCTTGACGCCATCACGCTCGACGTCGGCGACGTGAAGCTCGGCGACCCCGCCGTCGACGGAGAGGTGGCGAACGTCCCGGTGACCGGCTCGGTGAAGGTGACCTTCGACGCCGTGCAGATGCGGCCCCTCGTCAAGCAGGTGCTCGAGCAGCAGGGCCGGACGATGACCGACGAGGAGCTGGACGCCCTGCTCAAGACGCTCGCGACCTACGGCCAGAACGTGCCCATCGACCAGACGGTCCGGCTCGTGCGCGAGGGCGGCGCATGGAAGATCTGCCAGGAGGCGATCGAGGTTCCTGCCGCGTCCTGACGCATCGGGGGACGACACTGCGGAGCGAGGCGTCCGGCACGCGAACGCGTGTTCGATTTGGCGCTGCTCGGGTAGACTGTGTACGTGCCCCAGGATCGGATCGTCGTGCGCGGCGCGCGCGAACACAACCTCAAGAACGTCGACGTCGCCTTCCCGCGTGACCGCCTGGTCGTGATCACGGGCCTGTCCGGCAGCGGCAAGTCCAGCCTCGCGTTCGACACCATCTACGCCGAGGGACAGCGCCGCTACGTCGAGAGCCTGTCGGCGTATGCGCGGCAGTTCCTGGGTCAGATGGAGAAGCCGGACGTCGACCAGATCGACGGCCTCTCGCCCGCGATCTCCATCGACCAGAAGGGCGCCTCGCGCAACCCGCGGTCGACGGTGGGCACGGTCACGGAGATCTACGACTACCTGCGCCTCCTGTTCGCGCGCATCGGGCACCCGCACTGCCCCAACTGCGGCCGCGAGATCGAGCGCCAGACCGTGAGCCAGATCGTGGACCAGGTGCTCGCGATGCCGGAGGGCACGCGACTCCTCGTGCTGGGCCCGCTGATCAAGGACCGCAAGACCGAGGGCGACCGGGTCTTCGAGGGCGCACGCAAGCAGGGCTTCGTCCGCGTGCGGGTGGACGGCGAGCAGTACGACCTGTCCGAGGCGCCGACCCTGGACAAGTACAAGCGCCACACGATCGAGGTCGTCGTGGACCGGTTCATCGTCCGCCGCGCCGAGGCGCCCGAGGAGTGGGCGCGGGACGAGCTCGGCCGGCCCATCGACCCGGAGACGAGGACGCCCCTGCCGGACCCCGACACGTCGCGGCTCGCGGACTCCGTCGAGACCGCGCTCCGGCTGGGCGAGGGCGTGATGGTCGTGGCGCCCGCGCCGCGGGACGACGAGCCGGCGACCTTCGAGGAGCGGCGCTACTCCGAGCGCTACAGCTGCCCCTACGACGGCACGATGATCGACGAGCTGGAGCCGCGTTCCTTCTCGTTCAACTCGCCGCACGGCGCCTGCCCCACGTGCACGGGCCTCGGGACGCAGCTGGTCATCGACCCGGAGCTCGTGATCCCCGACAAGTCGAAGAGCATCAAGGCGGGCGCGCTGGTCCCGTGGAACAAGATGCCCACCGAGATCAGCTGGCGGATGAAGATCACCGACGCGATCTTCACGTCGCGCGGCTGGAGCATCTCGACGCCGGTGAAGGACCTGCCGCCGGAGGCCGTCCAGTACCTGCTGTACGCGCCCAAGGACGAGAAGGTCGTCGTCAAGTACCGCCACGAGCGGGGCGAGAACAGCTACGTGGCGACGTTCGAGGGCGTGGTCACCAACCTCGAGCGGCGGTTCAAGGAGACCGAGTCCGAGTACATCCGGACCGAGCTCGAGAAGTTCATGGTCCAGAAGCC
>JAICUV010000397.1 GCA_025935655.1 Chloroflexota bacterium
GACGCGCTGGTCGACAGCCTGCGCCGGGAGCTCGGGGACGGGTACGAGATCCGCTACCCGCGCATGCCCGACGAGGACGATCCGAGCGCCGCGACGTGGGGCCCGGCGATCCGGCTCGAGATCGCGGCGATGGGTGCGAGGGCGGTGATCGTCGGGCACTCGGTCGGCGGCACGATCCTCGTCAGGGCGCTCTCCGAGCAGCCGCCCGGCCCGGCCGTCGCGGCCATCGTCCTCGTCGCAGCGCCGTTCGTGGGCGACGGGGGCTGGCTGGCTGACGAGTTCCAGCTGCCGCAGGACCTCGGGGCGCAGTTGCCCGTCGGCGTGCCCATCCACGTCGTCCACGGCCTCGACGACGACACCGTCCCCGCCGCGCATGCGGACCTGTACGCGAGGGCGATCCCGCAGGCACGGGTCCACCGGTTGCCCGGACGCGATCACCAGCTCGGCAATGACCTGGCCGAGGTGGCGGCGATCATCCGCGCCCTCCGGTCGTGACCGAGACCGCGCTGTACCTGCTGCCCGCCCTCCGTCGTGCGCGGGACCTCATCGACCGTGACTACGCGCAGCCGCTGGACCTCGATTCCATGGCACGCGAGGCCGGCTACTCGCGATTCCACTTCGCACGCGCGTTCGCCGATGCCTACGGCGAGCCGCCGCGCGCATACCTCACCCGGCGTCGGATCGAGCGCGCGAAGACACTGCTGCGGACCGCCAACCTGTCGGTGACGGAGATCTGCCTGCTCGTCGGGTTCGAGAGCCTCGGCTCGTTCAGCAGCCGGTTCCGCGCGATGGTCGGCCAGTCGCCGACGGCGTACCGCGCGGCAGCGGTCGCGAACGGCGGTCCGCCGCCGATCCCGGGCTGCGTCGTGCTGATGTGGACACGACCGCACGAGCCGACTCCGCAAGCGCGGAGAAGCGAGGAGCGCCTCCCCCACCCTAGGCTGACCGGGCAGCCGATGAAGGAGGACCGATGATCACCAAGCTCAACCACGTCAACGTGTTCGTCCTCGACCAGGATCGTGCCAAGCGGTTCTACACGGAGACCCTGGGCCTCGAGGTCCGCAGCGACACGGTCCTCGACGGCTTCCGCTGGCTCACCGTCGGCCCGGCGGAGCAGCGCGACATCGCGATCCTGCTCGCCTATCCCGCCCCGCCGATGTTCAGCGAGGAGGACGCCGCGACCGTCCGCGCGCTCGTCGCGAAGGGATCGCTCGGCGGCGGCGTGTTCCAGACCGACGACTGCCGCAAGACGTTCGAGGAGCTCTCCGCCAAGGGCGTCACGTTCCTCCAGGAGCCGGCCGATCGCCCCTACGGCATCGAGGCCCTGTTCCGCGACGACTCCGGCAACTGGTTCAGCCTCACCCAGACGAAGTGGGGCGCCTGAACACGGCGGTCGGCGTTCAACGGTCCTCTCGCCGGTGGCCCGCCTCGAGCGAACCCAGGGCGGACGGGTCGAGGGCATCGGCCGGGACGGCGGCCACGCGGGCGGGCGTGCGCGCCCACAGGGTAGCGGTCCGGATCCCGTTGCTCAGCGAGGCCCGCTCCCCGACCACGGCCCCGGGGCCGATCTCCGCGACCGGCTCGTCGTCGACCTCCACGACGAAGATCCCGTCGAGGATGAGGAACACGTCCGTGCCCGCCTCGCCCTGGCGGACGAGGTTCGCGCCCTCCGCGATCGTGCGGATCTCGGGCTTCGCACCGCCGTGCATGATCGCGCCCGACAGCGAACGCTCGAGCGCCGACTCCACGGCGGCGACGAC
>JAICUV010000127.1 GCA_025935655.1 Chloroflexota bacterium
CGCCTGGCGGCGCGGGTGGCGGGGCGGGGGGGGCGGGGGGGGGCCCCCGCGTCCGCAGGCTCGGCTGGGGGTCCGCCGCTGCATGGCCACAACATTTGTGCCGGCCTGGGCGGCACGCCTCGTCAGCCCGACGCTCGTCGGGCGCGCCCCCGAGATGGCCGCCCTGTCCAGCGCGCGCGACGGCGCGGCGGCCGGGGCGCCGATCCACCAGCTCGTCGCCGGCGAGGCCGGCGTCGGGAAGTCCCGGCTCGTGCGCGAGGCGGCCTCGCTCGCCGCGACGCGGGGCTTCGTCGTGCTCGAGGGCGGCTGCGCCGACCTGGGCGAAGGCGGCGTCCCGTACGGCCCAATCGTGGAGGCGTTCCGCACCCTGGTGCGGGGGCTGACCCCCGCCGGCGTCGAGCGCGTGTTCGCGGAGTCCCGCGTGGACCTCGCCCGCCTCGTGCCCGCGCTGGGCCCGGCCGCCGAGCCCGCGAGCCCCACGGAGTTCCTCGCTCCACGGCTGCTGGACGCGATCCTCGGCGTCCTCCAGCGGCTCGCGGAGACGCGGCCCGTCCTGTTCGTCCTCGAGGACCTCCACTGGGCCGACGCCGCGACCCGCGAGGCCGTGGTGTTCCTCGTCCGGCAGCTGCGCGCCGACCATGTCCTGCTGCTCATGACGTTCCGTGCGGATGAGCTCCATCGGCGCCACCCGCTCCTGCCGTGGCTCGCGGAGCTGGAGCGCGGCGGCCGGGTCGAGCGGATCGCGGTCGCGCGGCTGGGTCTCGAGCAGACCGGCGAGCTCCTCGCCTCGATCCTCGGCGAGACCCCGGCGGCCGATCTCGCGGAGCGGGTCCACCGGCGCTCGGATGGCAACCCGTTCTTCGTCGAGGAGCTCATCGGTGCGGGCGCCCGTGCCGCCGGACCGATCCCACCCACGCTCCGTGAGGTGCTGCTGGCGCGGATCGTGGCGCTTCCCGAGGACGCCCAGGCGGTGGTGCGGGTGGCGGCCGTGGCGGGCCGCCGCGTCGACCACGACCTGCTGGCGCGCGTCGCCGGCATGGACGACGACGCGTTGATCGCTGCGCTGCGCTCCGCGGTGGGCAGCCACGTGCTCGTCACGGCGTCCGCGAGCGACGAGGCCGACGACGGCGACTACACGTTCCGCCACGCGCTGCTGCAGGAGGCCGCCTACGACGACCTGCTCCCAGGCGAGCGACAGCGGCTCCACCGCGCGTTCGGCGAGGCGCTCGCGGCACGCGGACCCGGGTCCGGGGCGCTCGCCGCCGGCCACTGGGCGGAGCTCGCGTGGCACTGGTCCGCCGCGCGCGACACGGCGAACGCGTTCGAGGCCTCCGTGCGGGCGGCCGACGCGGCCACCCGGGCGTTCGCGTTCGTGGACGCCCAGCGGCACGGGGAGCGTGCACTGGAGCTGTGGCCAGCGGTCCCGGACGCCGAGGCGCGTGCGGGGATCGACAAGGCGGCACTCCTCGACCGCGTGGCGCAGGCCGCCTGGCTGGCGAGCGACAGCCGGCGTGCGGTCGCGCTGCGACGGGCCGCGATCGCCGAGCTCCTCGACGCGGAGCCCCTGCGCCTGGGGATCGCGCAGGAGCGTCTCGGGCGCGCCCTCTGGTACCACGGCGACACGGAGGCGGCGCTCGAGGCGCACGAGCACGCGATCGCGCTGATTCCCGAGGAGCCGGCGACGCCGGAGCTCGCCCGCGTGCTCGCCGGGTACGGCCAGATCCTCATGCTGCTCGACCACTGGACGGAGGCGACCGAGGTCCTGACGCGGGCCGTGGACCTCGCTCGCCGGACCGGCGCCCGCCAGGCGGAGGGGCACGCGCGCAACTCGCTCGGGTTGTGCCTCGCCGTCGCAGGGCGCACGGCCGAGGGCTACGCGTCCCTCGAGGCTGCGCTGGTCATCGCCCACGAGATCGGCAGCCCGGACGACATCGGGCGCGCCTACGTGAACCTGAGCGATGCGAAGCGCTACGCCGGCGATCCGGCCGCGGGCCTCGAGGTCGTACGGCGCGGGGTCGTCGCCGCACACGAGGTCGGCCTGGACCGCACGTACGCCTACTTCATCCGGTCCAACGGCATCCAGAGCGCGTTCGAGCTCGACGCCTGGGACGAGGCCGCGCGATTCGCGGCCGAGGCCGTGGAGGCGCCCTCCGAGGGACGCGTCCACCGCCGCTACGGGATCGCGAACTGGCTGTCGCTCCTCGTGGCCCAGGGGGACCCGCGCGTCGCGCCGCTCCTCGCCGAGCTGGAGGAGCTGCTCCGCGATGCGGCGGTCGAGGCGCAGTTCCACGCCCCGTTCCGGCTGGCCCAAGCGGAGCACGCGCTGTGGTCCGGCGACACGGCAGGGGCGCTCGAATCGGTCCGACGATCGCGCGAGGAGCTCGGAGATCCGGGCACGCGCTGGTACGAGGTCCGGATGCTTCGGATCGGCATGCGCGCCGCGGCCGAGGCAGCCGAGGTGGCGAGGGCGCGACGCGACGCGGCCGCCGAGTCGATGGCGCTCGCGGCGGGGGCGGACACGTGGGCGGTCCTCGAGACGGTCATCGGCCGGGCGCGGGAGACGCTCCGGGGCCTGGCGCTCGACGAGGCCGAGGCGGAGTTGGCGCTTGCGACGGCGGAGCGGTCGCGTCTCGCCGGGTCGAGCGACGCCGCCTCCTGGCGCGCGGCGCGCGATCGATGGGCGGGTCGGGGGACCGTCTACGTCGCGGCCTACTGCGGGCTCCACCTCGGTGAGGCGTCGCTCGTCGCCGGGGACCGGCAGGCCGCGACCGAGTCGCTCGTCGAGGCGGCCGCCACGGCCCGGCACCTCGGGGCGGGCCCGCTCCTGCGCGCGATCGAGGGCCTCGCCGCACGCGGCCGGATCGACCTGGAGGCGCCGGCGGCGCCCGAGGCGCCCGTCCCGCTCCCGCGGGACCCGTTCGGGCTCACGCCGCGAGAGCGTGACGTGCTGCCGCTGCTCGTGCAGGGCCGGACCAACCGCCAGATCGCCGAGACGCTGTTCATCACCGAGAACACGGCGGGCGTCCACGTCTCCAACATCCTGGGCAAGCTCGGCGCATCGACGCGCACCGAGGCCGCGGCCATCGCCGCCCGCCTCGGCATCGGCTGAGCGGCGCTGCCGCGCCGGACACGAGGAAGCGGGCGGATGGTCGCCCATCCGCCCGCGTGCCGGCCTGGTGTCAGCCGGTGGTGATCACCGCCTCGAGGTATTCGCTCGGGACGACCATCGAGCCGTCGTCGGCGACGTTGAACCGCGCGACGAGGTCGAGCAGGTCCCGGCGCAGGGCGGGCTCGCCAGCCGGGCCCACGGCCTCGAAGGCCTTGAGGGTCGGGCCGTACCACCGCTGCCAGTAGTCCAGGTACGCGTCCGGCGTGCGATAGCGGAACACGAAGTGGCGCTTGCGGGCCCGCAGCTCGGCGAGCGATCCGCCGAACAGCTCCCGGAGCCGGTCCTCGGTGCCCCACAGGATGGGGGAGCGGAGGCCCGGCGTCGGCGGCACGTGGCCGCTGATGACCTTGAACAGGTGGCCGATGAAGCCGTCCGGGGTGTGCGCCACGAGCCCGATGCGCCCGCCGGACCGGGTGACCCGGCCGAGCTCGGCTGCGGTCCGCTCCTGGTCGGGCGCGAACATCGCGCCGAACACGGACGTCACGACGTCGAACGAGCCGTCCTCGAACGGCAGCGCCTCGGCGTCGCCCTCCTGGAACGTCACCTCGACGACCTCGGCCGCGGCCCGCTTGCGCGCGTGATCGAGGAGCGACGGGACGTAGTCGATGCCGATGACGTCGGCGCCGTGGCGCGCCGCGGCGAGGGCCGCGTTGCCGGATCCCGTGGCGACGTCGAGGACGCGCTCCGTGGACCGGAGGTCGAGCGACTCGATGAGCCGCTCCGAGGTGATCAGGATCTGCGTCCCGATCATGTGGTAGTCGCCGCTGGACCAGGTGGCCTGCTGCTTCTGCTTGATCGCGGCGAGGTCGGGGGCCGGGCGGGTGTCGATCGCGGTCATGGCGTCTCCTGTCGTGCGTGGTGGCGTGCTCGCTGACCGCAGGCTGGCCCTAACGGCGTGTTCGGGGCATCGGGACGACACCCGAATTCGCTGGCGTCACGGCCGTTAGGTGACCGGCGGTCAGGTGTCAGCCTCGCGCCGTGGCAGCGCGCCGGCCAGTCCGAAGTCGATACCGGCCGGATCGGGGCCCGTCGCGCACGAGGGGGCGCGCATCCACGCACGATCCGAGGTCGACGGCGGTACAGAATCAGGACTGGTCGATCGCCCGTGAGGACGTCACAATCCGTCCATGACGAGCTACCAGGAGTACTGCCCGATCGCCGTGGGGGCCGAGCTGTTCGGCGACCGCTGGACGCCGCTCATCGTGCGCGAGCTGATCCTCGGCTCGACCCGCTTCAACGAGATCCACCGCGGTCTCGCGCGGATGAGCCGGTCGCTGCTCGCGCAGCGGCTCCGCGAGCTCGAGCGGCGCGGGATCGTCGTCCGCGAGACGGGCGGGGGGACGCCGGTCTACCGGCTCACTGATGCGGGGCGCGAGCTGGAGCCGGTCGTGTGGGCCCTCGGCGACTGGGCCGCGCGCTGGTCGTTCGGCGATCCCGCGGACGACGAGCTCGACGTCTCGTGGCTCGTGTGGCGGCTGCACCAGTACCTCGAGCCTGCCAGGCTCCCACCGGGTCGGACGGTGATCCAGGTGATCACGGACGGGCCGGGTGGCGGCGAGGGCTGGCTCGTCGTGGACCGTGGCGAGAGCACCGCCTGCAAGAGCGACCCGGGCTTCGACGTCGACATCGTCCTGACCGGCGACAACCGTGCCCTGCACCGCTGGATCCTGGGCTGGCACACGTTCGCCGAGGTCCGCTCGTCCGAAGCGGCGCGACTCATCGGCCCGAGCCGCCTCGCGCGCTCCTTCGCGGGCTGGTTCCGCGAGCCGATGTTCGCGCGCTCCCTGCGCCGCTCGGAGCCGCGCCAGCTGGCAGGCTGAGCGGCGCGCGCCCGACGATCGCCGGCTCGGGTACGCTCTGGACGCATCGACACAGGAGCGCAGCGCATGGACTTCGAGCGCAAGACCACGGTCTGGGTGGGCGTCGAGGACGCCTTCGACTTCTTCGCCGATCCCGCGAACCTGCCGCTGTACGTGCCGACGGTGACGCTCGAGGAGGCGATCGCGGTCGACGGCGACCCCGAGGCCGCCCCGGACGCGGAGGCGGGCTCGGCGGGGCCGCAGGCGACCTTCGTGCCGGACCGCAAGGAGCACCGGATCACGTGGAGCCTGCCCGGCGACGACTACGCCGGCTCGATCGAGATCAGGCAGGGCACCCCCAGCAGCTCCGACCTCACGATCCGCCTCCACACCCGGGACGACGTCGACGCCGACCAGGTCAGGCAGATGATCGAGCAGGTGGTGCGGACGCTCGGGCGGCACCTCTCCGGACGCTGAACGTGGCCGAGGTCACGCTCTCGCGGGAGCGTCCCGACCATCCCGACGCCGAGGCCCTGGTCCTCGAGCTCGAGGAGCACCTGGCCGCACGCTATCCCGCGGAGAGCCGCCACGGGGTCTCGGTCCAGCAGCTGGTGGACCAGGGCGTGCACTTCTTCGTGCTCCGCGACGACGGCGCGCCGGCGGCGTGCGGCGGCATCCTGTTCGTCGAGGACGATGGGCCGGAGCCCTACGGCGAGATCAAGCGGATGTACGCGCGCGGCGCGTACCGGGGCAAGGGGTATGGGCGCCGCGTCCTCGCCCGGTTGCTGGACCACGCCCGCGAGCGCGGCGTGACCCTCGTGCGCCTGGAGACCGGCCTCGACCAGGTCGAGGCCATCGGCCTCTACGAGTCGATGGGGTTTCGTCGCTGCCCGCCGTTCGGCCCCTACCGCGACGACCCGCTGAGCCCCACCTACGAGCTGCGGATCCCGGCGGCCTGACGGCGGCGGCCCTCAGAGGCCCAGGACGCGGAGCACCTCGCCCGGCACCCGCAGGTCGGCGCCCGTCTCGCGGATGACCTCCAGCTGGAACGCGATCGGCAGGCCCAGCATCGCCTCGCCCGCCGTCGCCTGCGTCCCCTTGGTCGCGGTGGCGAGGGCGATCAGCCGTGCCACGACGAGCTGGTTGAGCGCCATGCCGATGACCGTGCTCCCGGCGTCGGGTGTCGCGGGCTGCCCGGCGGCGGCGAGCCGCCCGAGGATCGCGCCACGGTCCTCCGTGGGAAGGCCGGCCCACACGCGCTCGGTCTCGAGGGAATAGGCCCGCACGCGGAGCAGCTCCCGGACGCGCTGCGCGTCGACGAACGCCTCGTGCGCGGCCTCGAGCCGGTCCGGGTCGGCGCCCAGCAGCTCCATCTCCGCCTCACGCGACGCGACGTACGCGATCGCGACGTCGGCCTCCGCCTCGGGTCGCGACATCAGGCGGGCGCGGGTGACCTGGGACAGGCTCCCGTCGGGGCCACGCTCGAGCGCGATCTCGGACCACATGGGCGGCTTCACTCCGTGCGAGCCGGGAGTGTACCGGGGGCGGGTGGACCGCATCGGCGACACTAGGTGCGTGGATCACTCGGCAGCGCTCATCGAGACGATCGCGATCGGCCTCGTCGCGGCCTTCATCGGCGGCGTCATCGCGACGCGCCTGCGCCTGCCCACGATCGTCGGCTATCTGCTCGCGGGCGTCGCGGTGGGGCCCTTCACGCCCGGCCTCGTCGCGGACTCGGGCACGGCCCAGCAACTCGCCGAGCTGGGCGTCATCCTCCTGATGTTCGGCGTCGGGATCCACTTCTCGGTCCCGGACCTGCTCGCGGTGCGCGGCACCGCCATCCCGGGCGCCATCGGCCAGATCGCGGTGGCGACGGGGCTGGGCGTCGGGCTCGGATACGCGCTCGGGTGGGGGATGGCCGGCGGGCTCGTCCTCGGGCTCGCGGTCTCGGTCGCCAGCACCATCGTGCTGCTTCGGGCGCTCGAGGCGCGCGACGAGCTCGAGTCGCCGCAGGGACGGGTCGCGGTGGGCTGGCTCATCGTGGAGGACCTGTTCACGGTCGTGGTGCTCGTCCTCCTGCCCACCGTGGCGCCGATCCTCCTCGGCCAGGGCGGCCAGGCCTCGGACGTCGTCGGAGGCGTCGTGCTGGCGGCCGTCAAGCTCGTCGCGTTCGCCGCCCTGATGCTGGTGGTGGGCGTCCGGGTCGTCCCGCGCCTGCTCACCTGGGTCCAGGGCACCGGTTCCCGGGAGCTGTTCACCCTGTCGGTGCTGGCGGTGGCCATCGGCATCGCGGTCGCCGCCTACGCAGCGTTCGGCGTGTCGTTCGCGCTCGGTGCGTTCCTCGCCGGCGTCGTCCTCAACGAGTCCGAGGTGAGCCACCAGGCGGCCGAGGACGCGCTCCCGATGCGCGACGCGTTCGCCGTCCTGTTCTTCGTCTCGGTCGGCATGCTGCTCGACCCTGCCTACCTCGTCGCGAACCCGGGAGCAGTCCTGCTCATCACGCTGCTGGTGGTCGTGGCGAAGAGCGTCGCGGCGTTCGTCATCGTCGTCCTGCTGCGCGGACCGTTGCGCACGGCCCTCACGGTGGCGGCCGCGCTCAGCCAGGTCGGCGAGTTCTCGTTCATCCTGGCCACGCTCGGCTTGTCGCTCGCGCTCATCCCCGAGGAGGCGTTCCAGCTCGTGGTGGCCGCGGCGCTCATCTCGATCACGCTCAACCCCGTGCTGTTCCGGCTCGTCGCGCCCGCGGAGGCCTGGATCCGCGCACGACCGTCGGTGCTGCGTGTGGTCGATGGCGCCCGCAGCGGCGGCGCCGAGGCCGCCTGAGCGCCCAGGCCGCCTGAGCGCCCAGGCCGCCGGAGCGCCGAGGACGCCTGGGCACCGCGCTGCGGGGCCCGGCCCGCGGATCGCCTGCCGCCCGGCCCTGCCGTCCGCCGAACCCGCGCGGGAGGATGACCGCAACGCGGGAGCCTGTGACGCACCGGCCCATCTCGTGTCGCCTGGCCGGTGCCGAGGGAACGGCGAGACCGGCCCGGGACGCTGCCGATCGAGGCATGGAGGCGGTCATGACACTCCACCAGCCCGTGATGGCGCAGCAGCACCACGTTCCCCACTGGGTGAGGACGCTCGCCGGAGCGGGCATCATGCTCGGGATCGCGATCGCGATCGCGGCCGTGATCGTCGGGCTCGCGATCCTGCTGCGGCCGCAGGCCGCGGCACCGACGCGGCTCGTGATCACCGGATCGACCGGGGGCGGGGTCGAGTACGTGGGCATCCCGTGGCGCACCGGCGCCGCGCCGGGGATCGCGGTCCAGGGCGCTCACGGCGGCGGCATCCTGTACGTCGGGATCCCGTACCCGCCGCCTGCCGCTCCGTAACCAGGAGTGCCCGAACGGCCCGGCACCGCGCCGGGCCGTTCCATGTCGGGCAGCCCGGTCGCGTTCCGTCCATCCGGCCCTGTCACGGCGGCCCCGGTCCGGGTGATCGTGGGCCTCGACCCGGTGCTGCTGGAGCCCGCCGCAGCCGGCCGCCGGTGGTCGCGCACCCTCGGAGAGTTCGGATGAGCAGCCGGCCGACGGCGACACTTGAGCGGGATGTTGCAGGGGCGGGGACGCGCAGCGCGATCGATGCCGTCGAGCTCCACGCCGCGCACAACTACCACCCGCTGCCGGTGGTCCTCGCGACGGGCGAGGGGGCCTGGGTGGAGGACGTCGAGGGCCGGCGGTACCTGGACATGCTGGCGGGCTACAGCGCGCTCAACTTCGGCCACCGCAACCCGCGGCTGGTCGCGGCCGTGGAGGCGCAGCTGGGCCGGCTGACGCTCACGAGCCGCGCGTTCCACAACGACCTGCTGGGCACCTTCGCCACGGAGCTCGCGGCGCTCTGCGGCATGGACGCGATGCTCCCGATGAACACCGGCGCGGAGGCCGTGGAGACCGCGCTCAAGATGGCCCGCAAGTGGGGGTATGACGTCAAGGGCGTGCCGGACGGTCGGGCGAAGATCATCGTGATGGGCGGCAACTTCCACGGCCGCACCATCACCATCGTCTCGTTCTCGGACGACCCGGACGCGACCGCGGGATTCGGCCCGTCGACGCCGGGCTTCGTCCGCGTCCCCTACGGGGATGCCGCGGCGCTCGAGGCTGCGATCGACGCGGACACCGTCGCCGTGCTCGTCGAGCCGATCCAGGGCGAGGGCGGCGTCGTGATCCCCCCGGAGGGATACCTTCGTGCGGTTCGCCGCCTGTGCACGGAGCACGACGTCCTGATGCTGGCGGACGAGATCCAGTCGGGCCTCGCGCGCACGGGCCGCACGTTCGCGTGCGAGCACGAGGGCGTCGCCCCGGACGCGTACATCCTGGGCAAGGCGCTGGGCGGCGGAATCCTGCCCGTGTCGGCCGTCGTGTCCTC
>JAICUV010000406.1 GCA_025935655.1 Chloroflexota bacterium
GTCAGCTCGGTCTCGCCCTTGGGCGTGATCTTGCCGACGAGGATGTCGCCGGGGCGGACCTCGGCGCCGATGTAGACGATCCCCTCCTCGTCGAGGTCCTTGAGGGCCTCCTCGCCGACGTTCGGGATGTCGCGCGTGATCTCCTCGGGGCCCAGCTTGGTGTCCCGGGACTCGATCTCGTGCTTCTCGATGTGGATGCTCGTGAACAGGTCGTCGCGGACGAGGCGCTCGCTGATGACGATCGCGTCCTCGTAGTTGCCGCCCTCCCAGCTCATGAACGCCACCATGACGTTCCGGCCGAGCGCGAGCTCGCCGCCCTGGGTGGACGAGGAGTCGGCGATGGGCGTCTTCACGTCGACCCGCTGGCCGACCGTGACGATCGGGCGCTGGTTGATGCACGTGCCCTGGTTGCTGCGCACGAACTTGAGCAGGCGGTACTCGTCGAGCTCGCCGGAGTCCGCCTCGACCTGGACCCGCTCCGCGGTGACGCTGGTCACGACGCCGGCGTGGCGGGCCAGGACGACCTGGCCGGAGTCCTGCGCGGCGCGCGCCTCCATGCCGGTCCCGACGATCGGGCTCTCCGGCTCGAGGAGCGGCACGGCCTGGCGCTGCATGTTGGAGCCCATCAGGGCCCGGTTGGCGTCGTCGTGCTCGAGGAACGGGATCAGCGCCGTCGCGACGGACACGACCTGCTTCGGGCTGACGTCCATGTACTCGATCTGGTCCGGACGGGCCTCCGGGAAGGTGTCCCGGTAGCGCGACGGCACGCGCTCGCTGACGAAGTGGTTGCCCTCGTCGAGCTGCGCGTTGGCCTGGGCGACGTGGTGCTCCTCCTCCTCGTCCGCCGGGAGATAGTCGATCTCGTCGGTGACGAACGGGCGGATCGGGAACGCGAGCGCCTTCTGGCGCGCGAGCTCCTTGTGGGCGGCCTCGGTGAACCGCTCGCCCTTCTTGAGGATGACCTTGCCGTCCTTGCCCACGACGTCGGCGCCGGCCTCGTATTCGAGGATCGACGGGTCGTCGTGCGCGACGTTGCGCTTCACGCGACGGTACGGCGTCTCGATGAAGCCGTACGCGTTGATGCGCCCGTACGTCGCCAGCGAGCCGATGAGGCCGATGTTCGGGCCTTCCGGCGTCTCGATCGGGCAGATCCGGCCGTAGTGGCTGTGGTGGACGTCGCGGACGTCGAACCCGGCGCGCTCACGCGACAGGCCGCCCGGGCCCAGGGCCGACAGGCGGCGCTTGGACGTGAGCTCCGCCAGCGGGTTGGTCTGGTCCATGAACTGCGAGAGCTGGCTGCCGCCGAAGAACTCCTTCATCGCCGCCACGACCGGGCGGATGTTGATGAGGGCGTTGGGGGTCGCCTTGTCGATCTCCTGGATCGTCATGCGCTCGCGGACGACGCGCTCCATGCGCAGGAGGCCGATCCGGAACGCGTTCTGGATCAGCTCGCCGTTGGCGCGGATGCGGCGGTTGCCGAGGTGGTCGATGTCGTCCTTGGGATGCA
>JAICUV010000210.1 GCA_025935655.1 Chloroflexota bacterium
ATCGAGAAGCCGTTCGGCCACGACCTCGACTCCGCGATCAAGCTCAATCGCGAGGTGCTCAAGGTCTTCCGGGAGCGGCAGGTCTACCGCATCGACCACTACCTCGGCAAGGAGACCGTCCGGAACCTGCTCGTGTTCCGGTTCGCGAACGGGATCTTCGAGCCCATCTGGAACCGCCGCCACATCGACCACGTGCAGATCACCGTCGCCGAGTCGATCGGGATCGAGGCGCGCGGGGCGTTCTACGAGGAGACCGGCGCGAGCCGCGACTTCCTCCAGAACCACCTGCTCCAGCTGCTCAGCCTCGTGGCGATGGAGCCGCCCGCGACGTTCGAGGCCGACGCCCTGCGCGACGAGAAGGTCAAGGTCATCCGGGCGGTCACCGAGCTCTCCCCGGAGCAGATCCGCACCGACGTCGTCCGTGGCCAGTACGGCCCGGGCTGGGTGTCCGCGAAGCCGGTGGTGGGCTACCGCGGCGAGCCCGAGGTGGACCCGGCGTCCGAGACGGAGACGTTCATCGCGGCGAGGCTCACCGTTGACGACTGGCGCTGGTCGGGCGTCCCGTTCTACCTGCGGATGGGCAAGCGGCTGCCGAAGCGCGCCACGGAGATCGCGATCCAGTTCAAGGAGGTCCCCCACCAGCTGTTCAAGGACAGCGCCACGGACCCGGAGGCGAACCTGCTCGCGATGCGGATCCAGCCCGACGAGGGGATCATGCTCCGCTTCGGGGCGAAGGTCCCGGGGCTGGGCATCGACGTCCGCAACGTCACGATGGACTTCACCTATGGCTCGGCGTTCCAGGTGGACAGCCCGGACGCGTACGAGACGCTGATCCTGGACGTCCTGCTGGGCGACGCGTCGCTGTTCACCCGCGCCGACGAGGTCGAGGAGGCGTGGTCGATCGTGGACCCGGTCATCTCGGCCTGGGCGGAGATGCCGGCACCGGACTTCCCCAACTACGAGGCGGGCACGTGGGGTCCGGAGGCGGCGGACGACCTGCTCGCCCGCGAGGGCCGACGGTGGCGAAGGATCTGAACGGCCCGAACGCGGGCGGCCACCACCCGGGCGACATCGTCGCGGTCGGCGTGCGGCCCGCGGGCGGCGGCCGGATCGCGCTCGTCGAGCCGCCGAAGCCCGGCGAGCCCACGATGCGCTGGCTGAGCCACGCCCACTCGATCGACGAGATCGAGAAGGAGCTCAACCGGATCTGGGCGCAGCCCGACCTCGTCGTGGGCACCGAGGACGAGCGGCCGTTCCGCCATGTCGCCGCCCGGACGTCGGTGATGAACCTCGTGGTCATCGCGCGCCAGCCGGAGGTCGGCGAGCGGACCGCCGAGACGATCCAGCGGCTCACGGGGCGTCATCCATCGCGGACGCTGATCGTGCTGTCGGCGGACCCCGACGGCCCGCCGTGGCTGGAGGCACGGATCCAGGCCCATTGCGTCCTCCCGCGCGAGGACGCGCCCGAGACCTGCACCGAGATGATCTTCCTCACCGCGGGCGGCGAGACGGGCCGCCACCTGACCGCGCTGGTGGAGCCGCTCCTCGTCCACGACCTGCCGGTCACCGTGTGGTGGCCGGGCGAGCCGCCGCTGGACCGCGAGCCGGCGCGCGAGCTGCTCGAGGTCACCGACCGCCTCGTCGTGGATGCCTCGTCGTGGAGCGGCGACGGCCTCGCGCGTCTCCACCAGCTGGCGGCCCTGTACGAGGCCTTCGACCGGCTCTCGATCCGCGACTTCGCGCTCGTCCGGCAGTCCCGCTGGCGGGAGGCGATCGCGTCCGTGTTCGACCTCCCCGAGTTCCTCCCGTTCCTGGCGTCGATCAAGCGGATCTCGGTGACCTACGGCACCCACGACGAGGTCGGGCTGCCCGGGTCAACGAACGTCGTCAAGCCGCTGTACCACGTCGCGTGGCTGGCCTCGCGGCTGGGGATGCGGGTCACGTCGCCGCTCGCGCACGTGGACGCTCGACGGCCGGGCACGCCGGTCCGTCTCCGCCCGGGAGAGAAGCCACCGATGGACCGCGGCCTCGCGGGCAAGCTTCGCGGCGCGTCCGGCGAGGTCACCGTCGTCATGCGCCCGGTCGCCTCGGCCATGCCGCCCGGGACCACGCTGCGGGTCGAGATCCTCGCGGAGCGCCGCGGCTCCGAGCTCCGCACCGACGTCACCGCGGAGGCCGAGAACGTCCACGTCCACACCTGGCTCGACGGCGTCCAGGCGATCGACCGCACGTTCAAGGCGCCGCGCCGCGGCGACGTCGACCTGCTGGGCGAGGCGCTCGAGACCGGCGGCCGCGACCCGCTCGCCGTCGAGACGATCCGCAAGGCGGCAGAGCTGATCGGCCACCATCACGTCGACTGAGTCCGAGCCCGCGAACACGAGGTTGTCCATGTCCTCCATGCCCCAGGTCCGCGTTCTCCCGACTCCCGACGAGGTGTCCGCCGCCGCCGCAGCGGAGATCATCCGCGTCCTCGCGGCGGCCATCGCCGCGCGCGGCGTCGCGCACTGGGCGACGACCGGCGGATCGGCCGCGCCGCCCGTGTACCGGCTGCTCGGCTCGCCGCCCCTGCGCCAGGCGATCGACTGGGACTGCGTCCACGTCTGGTGGGGCGACGACCGGTTCGTGCCCGTGGACCACCCGCTGTCCAACGTCCTGCCGCTCGAGCAGATCCTGCTCGACAGCGGGGGCGACGACTCGGACATCGGGGCGACGACGTCCGACGTGGGCGAGGCCGGCCTGGGCGTCCACATCCCGGCGGCCAACCTCCACCCGATCCCGATGTCCGCGGCGATCCAGCACGGGACCGGGGTCGTGGGGGCCGCGGCGGCCTACGCCGCGGCGCTCGCGGAGCTCGCGCCCGTGAACGAGGACCGGCTCCCGGCGTTCGACCTCGTGTGGCTCGGCGTCGGGCCGGACGGACACATCCTGTCCGTGTTCCCGGGCTCCGCGGTCTGGGACGCGGGCACGAACGTCGCGCCCGTCCCCGCCCCGACGCACGTGGAGCCGCACGTGGAACGGGTGACGATCCATCCCCGGCTGCTCGCGGCCGCGGGGGAGGTCCTCGTCGTGACGACGGGCGCAGGCAAGGCGGCGAACGTGGCCAAGGCCTGGACCGGCGACGACGTCCGGGAGCTGCCGCTCCGCGCGGCCCGGCTCCCGAACGCCGTCTGGCTCCTCGACGAGGCGGCCGCCGCGGAGCTCACGCTGCCCTGAGGCGCGGCATGGTGGCCCCGTTCCCGGACACGCCCTCGCGCTTCGTCGCCTCACCGGACGGCGCCCGGATCGCGGTGTTCTCGGCCGGGCGAAGCGCCGTCCCCGGGCCGCCGATCCTCCTGGTCCACGGCACGACGGCCGACCACCGGACGTGGCGCGTCGTCGCGCCGGAGCTCGCCACGCGCCATGCCGTCCACGACAGCGATCGCCGCGGCCGCGGCGACTCCTCCGACGGGCCGCCGGGCGGCTACGCGATCGAGCGCGAGCTCGATGACCTGGCCGCGGTGGCGGAGGCCATCGCCGCGGAGGCCGGTGGGCCCGTTGACGTCGTCGGCCACTCGCTGGGCGGGCGGATCGCGCTCGGCGCCTCGCTGCGAACGGCCGCAATCAGGCGGATCGTGGCGTACGAGAGCGCCCCGACCGCCGATGCGCGCGCGCCGGGCGAGCGCGACACGCTGCTCGACGCCCTCCGCGCCGACCTCGCCCGCGGCGATCACGACGCGGTGCTCGCGCGGTTCATGACCGAGGCGGTCGGGATGCCTGCCGAGGACCTCGCCGCATTCCGCGCCGACCCGATCTGGGCCCTGCGGGCCGCGGCCGCCCCGACGATCGTCCGCGAGCTCGAGGCCGCGGAGGACGACCCGGCCGTCGGGCTGGAGGCCCTCGCTCGCGTCACGGTCCCGGTGCTGCAGCTCGTCGGGTCGGCGGGCACGGCCGGCTTCCGGGCGGGGGCGGAACGGCTCGACGCGCGGCTGGCGGAGGGTCGCCTCGTGATCGTCGAGGGGGCTCGACACGCCGCGCACCACAGCCATCCCGACGCCTTCATCGGCCTCGTCGAACGGTTCCTCGCCTCGTGATCGCCGCCCATGGCAGACTCAGGCCATGGAACTCGGAATCATCGGCTGGATCGTCATCGGCCTGCTCGCAGGCTCAATCTCGGGCTGGTTCGTGGGCTCACGGTCCGTCCAGGGCTGCCTGCCCACGATGATCGTCGGGGTCATCGGCGGCGTGATCGGGGGCTGGCTCAGCGGCGCGATGGGCCTGGGACGCGTCGAGGGCTTCATCGGCGCCCTGCTGTTCGCGACGATCGGCGCGATCGTCGTCCGGCTCGTCCTCCGGGCGATCGAGGGCAACCGGTAGCGCGTCCGGGCGCGCGTCGGCGCCGGCGGCCGAAACGCCGTTCGGCACGGTCGCAGGGGACCACCGGCCCGTCACGGGATGGCACCTCGGGCTACCATCCACGCATGAGCGAGCTCGCCGCGGCACCTGCCGACACCCGTCCCTACTCCCCGGGCCTCGAGGGCGTGATCGCCGGCGAGACCTCCCTCTCGTACATCGACGGAGAGGCCGGCCGCCTCCTCTACCGGGGGTATCCGATCGGCGAGCTGGTCCACCGGGGCTCGTACGCGGCCATCGCCGAGCTCCTCTGGACCGGCGAGTGGATCGCCGACGCGAAGCTGCCGTGCCTGCCCGTGTCAGAGCCGGTCCTGACCGCACTCCGCGCGCTGCCCGCGGACGCGCGACCGATGGATGCGCTGCGCACCGCGGTCTCCGTGTGGGGCGCCGTCACGAACCCCTCGTGGCCGCCGACGCCCGAGCAGGCCCGCGCCCTCACGGCGTCCTCGCCGTCCGCGCTCGCGGCGTTCGCGCGGATCCGCCAGGGCCTGGAGCCGGTCGCGCCGGACCCGGATCTCGACCTCGTCGCCGGCTTCCTGTACCAGCTCAACGGCGTGAAGCCCGAGGCGGAGGCCGCGCGGGCGCTGGACGCCTACTTCGTCGTGGGGGCGGAGCACGGCTTCAATGCGTCGACGTTCACCGCACGCGTGATCACGTCCACCCGCTCGGACATCGCGTCCGCCGTGTGCGGCGCGATCGGCGCGATGAAGGGCCCGCTCCACGGTGGCGCGCCGTCCGAGGTCGTCGAGCAGATCCACGAGGTCGGCTCGCCCGAGCGCGCCGAGGCATGGGTGCGCGACGCGATCGCGAACAACGTGCGCCTGATGGGCTTCGGGCACCGCGTGTACCGGGCCTACGACCCGCGCGCAGCGGCGCTCCGCGAGGTCGCCGAGAGCATGGAGCACAAGCCCGACTGGCTGGAGCTCGCCATCGCGGTGGAGGACGTCGCCCTGCGGGTCCTCGCCGAGAAGCACCCCGACCGCGCGCTCAAGACCAACGTGGAGTTCTACGCAGCACCGGTCCTCATGGGCGTCGGCCTCAAGCCGGACCTGTTCCCCGCCGCGTTCGCGCTCGCAAGGCACGCCGGCTGGACGGCCCATGCGATCGAGCAGGGCGCGAACAACCGGCTGATCCGGCCGGACGTGCGGTACGTGGGCCCCGGGGCGCGGCCCCTCGCCGAGGCGTAGCGCCGGACGAGGATCGGGAGGGGGGTCGCGGGGGCTCAGCGCCGGCCGGGGATCCTCCAACGAGCGAACGACCTCCGCCTGTGCGGCGCTGTGATGCCCGACGGCGATCCCGGAGGTCTTCTCGCGCTCGCCCGCCCGCGACCGGGCGAACCTCCAGCCCGTTTCCAGTCACCTACGCCTGGGACGAGTGTTGACTGACGATTCGCAGTCACTCACCAGCCCCACGAGTAGGTGCACCTGGATGGGGCCGGAACGGCGGCCCCGGTCCTCCTGGCACTCGCTCCAGTTGTGGTCTGGGGAAGGGGGAAACGGCAGGCCGGCGGCAACGCGACGCGTCCTAGTGCAGGACCCAGACCTTGAGCGCCACGATCAGCAGCCCGAGCGCGCAGTCCACGACCGCGACGACCAGCGCGGCCGCCCAGCCACGTCGCAGCGCCATCCCGACGACCAGGCCCCACACGAACAGCTGGCCGATGCCCGCGGCGA